>JACMKL010000598.1 GCA_014380105.1 Candidatus Melainabacteria bacterium | reverse complement strand
TGACATTTGCCGCTTCAGCAAATTTGCCGCCTTTCTTCTGGACATGCACTAAAGCCTTTTCACAAGCCTCTGCGCACTTATTGCATTCACTTGCGCAACTTGCATGTGCATGTTTTGCACTTTCTGCAAAAACTGTTTGTGTGGTGAAGAATCCCATGAATAGAGCGACAAGCGCTGCTAAGAAAAAGTATTTCATCACTTTTCTCCTGAATTTTTGAGTATGACTACCTTGGTGTGTCTACTCTTTAAATCAGCAAAACTCTCAAGAAAAGATAGCGCTTGTTGTCGGAAACCAGCTCTATGACTGGTTTTCTCTCGGCTGAAGTATCAATACGCAGAGATGTCAGTGAAGATGGCAGCCGCCATTCGCCTGTTTTGTAAGGCAGAACTATTTGACGTAATTCTTTGACTTCTACTGACGCCCTGTCCTGGACTGTTGCGTCATGACTCGGCGCACTGAGACAACAATCCATTGTTGAAGAGCACAGGCAGCTCTCCGCCACAGTCGACGTCGGCTCTGCACAACAGGATTCTGTCGATGCAACAGCAGGAATTATTGTCAGCGCAAAGAAGCTGACAATGCTGAGGATAAGTTTTAGGAATTTTTGATCCACAGAGTCATCTTACACTCGAAACGAAATTCGAGCTTTATCCACCAAATTGTTGGGGCTCTACCAAGTAGAATGATACAACGTGTTAGACGCAAGCATCTTGGGGTTTGAGCAGATGAGAAATTCGGCATGTGGTCCGATAAAATACCTGTCGTCATTGAGCATAATTTTGCTTTCACAAACAAATGCTGCTTTTGCACAAGTTATGACTCCAAACGATATTGATGCTGCCGCACCTGCCATGACCAATAATAGGGCACTGATCAGGCAGAATGGAGCCGCCGCGTCTGACAGCGACAATGCAATTGAGGTTGGCGATTACGCCAGAGCCGAAGCTGTCGCCACTGATCGGCTGAAAACAGCAATCGGTGGTGTCAATGAAATTGCCTTGCGCTTGTCTTTGATAGAAGCTTTGATGTGGCAAGGAAAATTTCAAACTCTTTCGCAAGAAATGAATCGCGTCAATCAGCTAATTAAGAAAAACAATGTCGACAGCTCACTTCTGGCGCGTGCATATGATGTTCAATCCTGGTGCCTGCAAATCCAGGGCAACACTTCAAAAGCAGAAGATTGGGCACGCGACTCTCTTTCCGAGCGCCGTAAAACTCCTCAAGATGCAGTCCCTTTGTGCGGTGCACTTGAACATTTAAGTAATTTACTGGTCGACCGCGGTGCTTATGAAGAAGCGCTTGCCTTGTCTAAAGAAGCGCTTGATGTGCGCGTTAAGTCACTTGGCGTTGATAGTGTTGCCGCTGCCAACGAGATGGAAAGACTGGCTGCTTTGTACTACAAACAGGGCGATGAAAAAGATGCCCGACCATTGTTTACTAAATCATTGGAAATCAAAGAAAAGACACACGCCGCGTTCAAACCATTTGCACCGCAAAGAGCAGATGATGCGGTTTTCTATCGATTTATTCCAGGTGCGGCCAATGTCTCAAGAGAGACAAGTAACGGCGTCACACGTGAGCGCATTACTGCTAATAATTTGATTGTCGAAGCGGCTCTACTGCTAAAAAGCGATAGCCAAATGAAAAATAGCAAAGTCGAAATTCGCATAACAAATAATAGTTCTTGGGATGCTCGCATACTTCCACAAGGCGCAGACTTGATTGTGTTGAAGCCACGCATTCGACTAGCTACTCAAGTTCAAGGCGAATCTCTGGCGCAGACGATTGAGAAAAAAGGTGAGAGCAAAGCTAAGTGGATTCGATTCTGGGGTAATCAAGCAACTGCTACTTCAACAACTAACATAATTGGCAGCGGAGGAGGCTACATGCCTTATGGCATGGGATATATGCCTCAAAACTTCGGATATGGAGGGCCAAATGGTTGGGGCGGCAATAATTGGGGACGAAACAACTCTGGAATGACGACAATGATGACCAGCGTGCCGGATTTCGAAGCTCGCGCCAGAGCAATGCAACGCGCCCAGGCTATTACAGACCAAACTCAGCAGAAAGCTAGCAATATCCGCGAAAGTGAGCTGGGACCATCGACTCTGGCTCCGGGGCAGAGCGTGGAAGGATGCCTTTTCTTTGACGATAACAAATTCGACGAAGCAATCCTTCGTATCCCTATTGGTAAGGCAGTTTTTGAGTTTCGCTTTGAGCACTTGCGTTAAAAGTAACGTTGTAGTGTCTACGTGGATCAAAAAAGCTAATCATCTGCCAAACTAGCTGCAAAATCGAAGGAGAGGACATGAATCCATTTTTCCTCGTTGGTGCAGCGACAGTTGGTTTAGTCGGAATTGGGCTCAAGACGCTCGGTCGTAATGACGTGCTTGAGAATCCCATGCCGTTTCGTGTTTGCGGCGGCAAAGAAGCCGTTCTCAGAGCCGTTGAGGATGCACTCAAGAATTTTGGTGGAAACGCCTGGGTCTGGACGATTGCTGAAAAAGATAGCGTCAACGGCATCGTAAAAGCTGAATGTCTTTGTACAGAACGCGATGAGCGTCCAATCAAGCTGACTATAACTTACGATAAGCGCACATCTTCAATTCTTCTGAAATTTGAAGTCCAGGCATTGTTTAACCGTGCCACCATGAACAAAGTTTTGGAGCGCACTCAGAAGGCTCTAGTATTGTCGCTCGACACAATGTTCGACGAACATATAAATGACCCAATGCTGTCAATCGAACAACTTTTGATTTTATTACAAGAAGAAATCGGAACTCGTCGCGTCCTTACTGATCGACAGTTTAATGACGTCAAGCAAGAAATCATCAGACGTGCGCCAGTGCGATTGTCTCCTGGAGAAGAATTGGTTGTCGGCAAGTATGCTGTAAAAGTCAATTCCAACAGACGTGTGCATGTCGGCAAAGTGCGTGTAGTTAAAGGCGAAGAGTCAGGCGTAGTCGAACTTGAAGCAAAAGTCGGCGAGTAGTCAAAACACGGCTCTAAGAGTCTAATTCTTTGATGCGACATTGATAGTGACAGTTGTTGTGTGTGCGTTCTGCGAGCGTATGCAAGTGATGTTGACAGTCATTTTGGCTTTCTCCGCTGAAAGGAAAATGCCCAGGTCGTCGCTAATGGACTTATTTCTGAGGGTCCACAGGTGTTTCTTAAACCAGTCTTCATAGAAGACACCAATTGAAGCGCTTGCATCTTTGCTGTTTAAAATCAGGCTGCGTGTTCGGTCGGCACCACGAGCGGCATGCCATTGACGGTTGCACAGTTTTCGTAGCGAGACTCTGGCCATCCGAACCTGAACCCCAAAATACGGAGAGCCTCTTGTTGGACTTCGCGGATG
>JACMKL010000597.1 GCA_014380105.1 Candidatus Melainabacteria bacterium | reverse complement strand
GCCAGGTCCGTCCAAATACGTTGAAGTCATTGACGTATAAGCCGCCCAGGAATGTTTGCAGCGTGTTGTAGCTTTCAGTCGGGCTAATTCCCAGAGTTTGCATTTTGTCGTTATCGACGTCGACTATATAAGTTGGCACCGACGACCTGAATGTATTCTGGATATTCGCTAATTCCGGACGTTTCTTACAAGCTGCCACAATCTGATCTGCGACTGCTGCCAAAGATTCGATGCTGCCACCGGCTCGATCTTCCAACATAAATTGAAAACCACCGGTGACACTAAGTCCAAGAATTGGTGGCAATCCAAACGGGAAAATGCGTGCCTCATTGACTTTGGCGAATTGCTTCTGTGCTTTGCCGAGAATGGCAGTAAGTTGCAACTCAGGTGCCCGACGCTCGTCCCAGGGCTTGAGTGTAGTGATAACGGTGGCGACGTTCGAGTTTGAGGTACCCGTCGCAATATCGGTGCCACCAATCACAAAATATCTGTCTACGCCGTCTAGCTTGCTTAAAATTGCCTCAATTTTTTGAACTACTCTGTCAGTGCGTTCGGTTGATGCACCATCAGGCAACCTGATCGAAGTGAAGAAAGCGCCTTGATCTTCATCTGGTAAGAAGCCTGTCGGAAGGGCTTTAAAGAGAATTCCCGTTGCTGCAATCACAACTATCAGCGTGGTGACGGCAATAAAAGAACGTCTAATTAGAAACGATACAAAGGAAGTATATTTTTTGTTAGTGTAACCAAATCCGGTATTGAAGCCATTGAAGATTGGAGTCAAAAAACTCTTATTTTGTTCAGACGGTCGCAGCAAGATAGATGCTAGGGCAGGACTGAGAGTGAGCGCATTTAGCGCCGAAATTAAAACTGACACTGCAATTGTAAGTGCAAACTGCTTAAAAATCTCGCCGCTGATGCCACCGATAAATGCGACCGGCACAAAAACCGCCGCCAAGATAAATGCGATCGCAACAACCGGACCTGATACTTCATCCATAGCCAAAATGGTGGCATCTCGCGCTTTCATTCCCTCGTCGATATGGTGTTGCACAGCTTCTACTACAACAATGGCATCGTCTACAACAATCCCAATTGCCAGCACCAAACCGAACATACTGGTGATATTTATGGAAAAACCGAGCAGAGGGAAAAGTGCAAACGTACCGATAATCGACACCGGCACCGTCAACAATGGAATGATGGTGGCACGCCAGTTTTGAAGAAAAAGGAAGACGACCAGAATGACAAGTCCGATTGCTTCAAGCAAAGTTTTTACAACGTCTTCAATTGCCGCTTTGACGAACATCGTCGAATTGTATGGCACTACATAATCGATGCCGGCAGGAAAATTACGTTTGGCCTCTTCAACCATTTTCATCACCGACTCGGCAGTCTTTACCGCGTTTGCGCCCGGTGCCAAATAGATAATTACGTTACTTGCTGCCTTACCGTTAAGCCTGCTAAATCCGGAATAAGTTTGCGAGCCCAACTCTACGCGTCCGACATCTTTGATTTTCAGGAGCGAGGCATCAGAGGTTGCTCGTAAAACAATATCCTCGAATTGCTTCGGGTCGATCAAACGGCCGGGCGCAGATACTGAATATTGAATCTCTGTACCTTTTGGTGCAGGAGCCTCACCCAGTGCGCCCGCCGGATTCTGACGGTTTTGCGAGGCGACTGCATTACTCACATCAGTGGCAGTCAAATTGAACTCTGTCAAACGGTCTGGGTCGATCCAGACACGCATCGAATACAAGTCTTGCGAGCCCAAACGAGCTTCGCCAACGCCGTTTAAACTACCTAATTGATTGACCAAATTGATCTGAGCATAGTTGGTCAAAAATTGTGAGTCATAGCGATTGTCCGGCGAAACCAATGAAACCGCCATCAAAAACGCAGACGACACTTTCTTAACGTTGACGCCCTGGCGCTGAACCTCTGGTGGCAAGCGAGGCAGCGCGAGACTGACGCGGTTTTGCGTTTGCACTGCGGCGATATCAGGATTTGTGCCCAGCTTAAAAGTGACGTTGACAGTCAATTGTCCGTTATTGGATGACATCGACTGGTAATAAAGCATGCCATCGAGACCAACCAATTGTTCTTCAATGGGCTGCGCGACTGTCTTTTCCAAATCTTGCGCATTACCGCCCAGGTAAGTAGCAGTCACTTGAATCTGTGGTGGCACAACTTGCGGATAACTGGCAATCGGCAACGATGGTATCGCCACACAACCCAAAATCACAATCACGATGGCAATAACCATCGCAAAAACCGGACGATCAATAAAGAAGCGAGCCATGACTTACCTGACTTGTGTAGGTTGCGATGCCGTCTGCGCTTCGGACTTGACCACAGGGTTTACTTTCATGCCCGGTCGCACAGCCATTTGTCCTTCGACGATGATGTTTTCACCGGTCTTCAAACCGCTCAAAACAATAAATTTTTCGCCCACGCGTTGGCCGAGTTTCACCACCCGAGATTCAACTTCATTTTTAGAATTCGTAACTAAAACGCTCGTCAAGCTTTGCGTCTGTTGAACAGCTTTAACAGGAATGGTGATAGCGTCAGCAAGATGCTCACGAATGTATTTCACGCGCGCAAATTGTCCTGGCAAAACCGATTTCTCCGGATTAGGAAACTGTGCTTGAACTTCCAAAGTGCCGGTGCGTTTATCCACTTCGTTTAAAGTGTTTGAAACCTTTCCGGCGTGTGGAAACTTAGAACCATCTGCCAGATACATCTCGAGGACGGGATCTGCCCCTCTGTGATTCCTTTAGTAATTTAAATACTGCGACTCTGTGACCTTAAACCGCACCCAGAGCGGATCGAGAGGCACAATTGTAGTGAGCGGCGTGAGAGAGATGGCTGTCACAAGACCACCAACTGGAATTTGCGACTCACCGATCACACCACTGATTGGGGCAGTGATCGTCGAATAGCGAACATTCAATGCAGCACTATCGACTTCCGCCTTCTGCGCCTGCACTTTGGCGCGCGCACTATCGATTTGAGTCGACGTCGTCACTTTGGCTTGCTGCACAGCGGCTGCGCGCGCTTTCACCGTCGCTTGTGCCGACGTTAAGTTAGCGGTTGCAGTGTCAAAGTCTTGCTTCGAAACCGCGCCTTCTTCAACCAATTCCTTAATGCGCCCATAGTCCTGACGAGCCTTAATCACAGCCGACTGAGCGTTTGCCAGATTAGCTTGAGCCTCGGCGAACGATACCTGCTGCTCCGCAAACGAAACATCAGCCTTCGCCTCATTCAATTTGCCCTTTGCTTCGGCGAGTTTTGCCTGATAAGGTCGCAAATCCAATATATAGAGCGCTTGTCCAGCATTCACGGTCTGCCCCGGGCGAAACAACCACTTCTCGATATAACCATCAACACGCCCACGCACATCAACTTTGTCACGAGCATAAGTCTGCGCCGGCACGTCCCTGTAGATATCCACGGTTTCGCCCACGAGCTTGATCACTTCAACAGTTGGGGGCGGCGCGTTCGCGCCAGGCGGACCTGCTGCGGCTTGTGGCTTGGGCGCACAACCGGCGAGTGTAGGTAAGAACAGCAGTAAAACGAGTATTGCTGAGGGCAATCGACTCATATGGTGACTCCAGCTCGCACGCAGCGAAAATCGACTTTATCTGTAAGAGTAAATTCTATGCTACTGGTTCCCTGGATTGTCGATTAGGGGAAAAGATGACAGGAAATTGATTATGCCCGCTTGGAAGCTGCCGCAGTCGCGCGCTTGAGAAGCCCAGGGGACTTGAGTTGTATACAAATAGACTCAAATTTGTCGGTTGGCCCCGTCCAGAGCAATTCGTCCAAAGTATCAAAAACGGGTGCATCCTCGCGAAGGGTTGCAAGCGTCCTAAACAATACCGCGTCATCATAGGAGTCGAAAAGTGTCGCCGCTAATTTTTTGGCAGCTCGAATCGACTTGTCCCACGTGAGTGGATCTTTTGGAATATCTTCCAGATGGGGGTAAGCCGAAAATACAGATGCAGCCGCTTTTGCACCCCAACCGGGCAAGCCAGGGTAACCATCAGCGGTATCACCTACAACCGCTAAATAATCAGGAATAGATTTCGGCAGCACGCCAAACTTCTCTAAAACTCCTGCTTCGTCGCGTGTGATTTCGCGCCTGCGATCAAGTTGAACGATGCGAGTGCCACTTACAGTTTGCCCAAGATCTTTATCAGGAGTGCAAATTATTACCTGATTGACACGCTTATCCTTAGCCGCTTTCACAGCTGCGGCAGCAAGTGCATCGTCAGCCTCAAACTCCACCATCGGCCACACTACTACACCCATAGCAGTCAATGCATCTTCCAAGATTGGAAACTGCGACATCAATTCGTGCTCAACGCCTTCGCCTGTTTTGTAATGCGGATAGAGATCATTGCGAAACGATTCGACAACATGATCGGTGGCGACACCAATGTGCGTAGTGCCTTTCTCAAGCATCGAAAGAACGCTACTCAATACGCCCCTCACCGCTGCAATTTCCTGACCCTTATCGTCGGTCGAACTAGGGACAGCGAAGTAATGCCGAAATAATTCGTAGGTGCCGTCGACTAAATGTACGTCCATGTTCAAAAAACCTTTTCGAAAACCATATCGAAAACCCTAGAAGATTAACAGCTGGGATGGCACAATTGCTTCCGTTCCCAATTAAAAATAGTATCCGAAACTCCAATGAGCGAAACCCATAACAACATCACGCTGTACCTCTTCCGCCACGGTCAAACTGACTGGGCGAAGTCCGGGCAACACACCGGACGCACAGATATTCCACTCAACGATGTCGGGCGGGCGCAGGCGGCTTCTTTGAAGGAGGCTGTCAAACATTTGAATTTTGACGCGGTTTTGGTGAGCCCACTCTCGCGCGCCAAAGAAACAGCGGAAATCGCCGGTCTGTTTAACGCCGAGACAATCATAGACGACCTCGCCGAATTTGATTACGGAAAGTACGAGGGACTGACGAGTTCGCAAATCCGCGAGCAAGTCGCGGATTGGACAATCTGGACCCATGATTGCCCTGGGGGTGAAACGCTCGATCAGGTGGCGAAACGTACAGAGAATGTAATTGCAAAGGCAAGCAAAATTGGCGGAACCGTCGCCCTATTTGCACACGGCCATGTATTGCGCATTTTGACAGCGCGATGGCTTGGTCTATCAGCTACTTTCGGTCAATATCTTCTACTCGACCCAAGCACAGTCTCGATTCTCAGCAACGACCGCGGCACGCCCGCAATCAAGTTATGGAATAGTCCGCCTTACTGAAAGCTAACCTTCTGCGCGATAAACCGTCTTCGAATTATCGTAGTGAATTCTAACCACAGATCCAAGTCCAACATTCTTCGCCGGGCTGGATGCACCACCTGCGGATACAAGCGCTTGCACAATTTCATTAGCCTTTGCACGAACGTCTGTATGCTCCGAAAGCATCACAAAGTCATTTGATTCAAGAAACCAACCGACACCATCGCGACTAATTTTTATGCGCTGCCCATCATTAGATCCCTGTAAATGCTGCACGGCACTATCGTCGCCTTCCAGCTGCACTTTCCAATCCATTTCCAACTCCAGTGGCGCTACCGCCTACGGTGCCAAGTTTCTACCAGTTAGTTATTGAACTGCACCGCATATTGCTGCCCGTTCATTTGCCCTGCAGCGTTCACGGCTCCAATCTCCCCGTTTCTACCGAACATAACATTCACGCTTCCGTTGCACATTCCCTTGTCAGAAGAATCAACAGCGACAGTGATACCATTTAGAGTTTGTGCGGTGATCACACCAGAGAGTTGCAAATTATCTCTGCCACCACCGAACGATGTACGCACTCGTCTGTTAACAGGGTCAATAGTTTCGATCGCAATCTGACGAAACTTCATCACGGGCTGCCCCATCACTGTCAGCTGACCGCGACCATCTTGCTGCAAGTTCAACATCTGATTTCCAAAATTGGAATACTGTTGCGCGTTCATTCCATTATTGAAAAATGGATTATTCGGATTGCCACCATTAAAACTCGAAGCATTATTTAATTGCTGAATATTGTCTTGCAGCATTTGCATTTGCCCGAGCGTTCCAGGGTCAATCCCAGCCCGTTGCATCGTGTTGACTACATTGGCCGCGCCCTGTTGCAACTGAACCAGTTGCATCTGCATATTGTTGTTGTTTCCAGACTGACGCTTTACCTGACCTATTTGCTGTTTAAAGGTTTGCAGCGCCTGGCAAACGAGCATATCGTTGCCTTGCGGCGAAGGCGACCAACGCCCACTCCGTTGCAAAAAATTCTGGACGTTTTTCACAATTTGGTCTGTCTGATTTTCAATATTGCTGAGACTTCCGCTCAAATTTCCTGAATTACGCGAATCAAAATTGTTTTGGCCATATGAATTTCCGCCAAACGAATTTCCGCCAAACGAATTCTGCCCAAATCCTGTATTGGACCGACTAAATGGATTGATCGATTGCCCAATGCCATTGTTCTGATTTCGAGAGAACGGATTCCATTGCGAATGAGCCGCAGGCGGAAGAATCGAGGCAGCCATCAAACTTATTGAAAGGGCGACCGGCATTACATTCAATTTCGTCATTTAAATTCGCTCAAGGAGACAACCGGGCCCAAGTATAGCGCGCGGCGGCACTCTCACTTCAGCTTATTGCTGACCAAACATGGCTTGCAGCTTTTGGACGGTTGGATTATTTGGCTCAATCGCCGCGGCCTTCTGCATTTGCGCCAATGCGGATTCTCGCTGACCTTGTTGTTGATAAATCATTGCCTGCGTAACAAGCGCCGCCACATTTTTGGGGTCGAGCGCCAATGCCGCCTGGCTATCAGGAATCGCCAAATCCATGCGTCCAGCAGTCGCATAGACCAACCCGCGCATTGCCACATATTTAGCTTTCTTCGGATTCAACTGCATTGCCTGAGTCATATCCTGCACAGCGGCGGGGATTTGACCCATATCTGCTTCCGCTTACCCTCTCACAAAGTACGAACCGTCATCTTGCGGATTGAGCGTCAGCGCCTTGTTTGCGAAATTAATTGCGAGCGGCTGTCGATTTGTGTTGGCATAAGCGTATGCAATGCCGAAATAGGCGTAATACTGATTCGGGTCTTTCTCTATAGCTCGGTTAAAGTCCCCTAATGCAGCCTCATACTGCTTTTCTTCGAGGTGTTTCTTGCCTGAAGCAACGGGGTCGCCTCCACCGCATGAGCTCAAGAATATAACGCAGAAAGGCAGCGCCAGTAAGGACAATGAGGCTTTTGCCAACGAATTTCCAAACATATTCCGTTCTCCTGGGTATTCCGCGCCAGGATTGCTTGCGCTCCTTGCGTCGCATATCTTACCGAAAACAGCCCACGCCTGCTATAGGTAGCTTGTTGTATAGTTAGAAATTGGGTAGTTCAATGAAATCACGCTCTGCAATTTTCTTTTGGAAGATTGCACTCGAAATCCTTGGGCAATTGTGTGATGAAACTCTGCTATCGGTGATTCGATTTGGACGAAAAAAATAAACCGCCGTCAATTCCCACTCCTACTCTAAAGATTACGAGAGGAGAGCTTGGCACGACTTTGACGATGATGAAAATCAATCAAAAGTCACTTCAGACAGCGGTGGGAACCACGCGTCCCCAATCAGAAACGACTAAATTTAGAATCAGCAAACTGCAGCAATATGGTTCCGGCTCGCTTGCATATTCGTCCTTGCAGCAAGGCATGCAGTATTACATGCATCCGCAATTCGGCTACATAACATACGTGCCATTGAAAGATAGTCCGCATTCCGTCTGCGTATTAGCCGATCCTATTTGCAGCAAAGAAAATTTGCGACCATTGATCAATGAATTTTTAAAAGAGCGTAATGATCCGGTCTTTTTGCACGTAACGCATGATACAGGCGAAGTTTTAAATGAGCTTGGATACAGCGTCAATGAACTTGGTGTTGAAACCATCATTGATTTGCAAACTTTCAATCTTGTCGGCAACAAGAAACAGCAATTGAGAAACGCGCGGAATGGCGCAAAAAAAGACAGTCTCAGCTGTATGGAAATAACTTCCGTTGACGACGATATGCTGAAAGCATTCAAGAAAATCAGCGACGCATGGATGAAAGAAAAAGTTATCAGCGACAACGAGATGCAATTCATTGTGCGTCCGGTAGTGTTCGTCGATGAAATCGACGTCCGCAAATTCGTTGCGGTAAAAGACAAAGAAATCGTAGGCTTTGTAATTTTCGATCCGATGTACGAAGACGGAAAGGTGATCGGCTACATTGCAAATCATTTGCGCAGCGGCATCGATAGAACCTACTCGATTGTTGATTTCATCATCATCGAAGCCATGGAAATATTCAAGAAGGAGGGCAAACGCGATCTTTCGTTAGGCCTTTCACCTCTGGCAAAAGTTGATGACACGCAAGAATTCAAACACAGCAAACTCCTTTCTGCGCATTTCAGATACGCATTTGAGAAAGCAAATTATCTCTACAATTTTAAAAACCTGGCTAGACACAAACTCAAATATCGTCCGGAATTGGATGGAGCGCGCGAACAAAAGGTCTATTGCGCAATGAAGACTAGATTCTTCCTGGTGAGGTTATACAACGTGTACCATGTCCTCGGTCTAGACCCAGTCAAACAGACGATCCAGCACTTCAAACAATCCGCCGCAGATCTAATTCGCGCGAAATTTTTGAAACCTAAAGTTGCTGAGGAAACAGTCACAACAGAATCTATAAAAGCGGCTCTCAAGAAAGTAATGACGCCCTCGGACAACGAAAAATAGATTTAGTCAAACTGAATTTTCTCCCTAAAGGCGCCTTAAAATAACTTGTCAAGCAAAACCATTAAAACGAGCGGCGCCAGGATGAG
>JACMKL010000074.1 GCA_014380105.1 Candidatus Melainabacteria bacterium | reverse complement strand
TTGGAGGAGTTTATATTCGGCGCGCCATTCAAATGAAAGCTGAGAATAACATGGCAGAATTTTCTCTCTGGACTGGTCTCGCCGATGGTGCACTTCAGTATGCAATTGAAGCTCGCAGGAGCGAGTGGAAATATTTGTTTGCGCAAGCGGGAGTTCGCGAACTGGCCGGTAAGCGGAGAGAATCAATTGCGCTCATGGACGAGATCGTCAACAAATATCCAAAAAATGAGCTTGTTATTTATTGTCGAAATAGACTGAAGAATTCTTCGGTCAATCTTGCTGCCGCAGCGCGGCGCAATTTTAAATCGATGATTGGTGTTTCTCAAGACGCTCCTGACGAGGGCGCAAACGAGCCAATTGTGGTTGCGTGCGCTCGTGCCGAATTTAAAAAACTTGAATGTGGTTGCCACACCGCGGTTATGGAAGTTAAGTGGAAGCGAATTCCAGGTGTTTTGTATGCGCGTCTGGTCACTGACCACCCGCCTGTTGCGGTGATTGTCCATCATCCTTCTGGAGATGGTGGAGAGTATTACAAGAGTCGGATAATTTCTGCGTCCGAAACTCTTGGTGAGCATGTCTTGAGTGTGAAGGATGAAATCGTGCGTGGGCTGCCTGCACTTTCCATGCAGGTTTGTGTGCCCGACGTGAAAGAAGAGCCGCCCCTGCTGAATCGCCTGCGCGCGCCTGAATTACAGAAGCTCTAGAAGGTTTCAGGCGCCGAAAGACTGATAACTAATATACTTCTCCTGGTTACAGTACATATGCTATTGTGAATTCACGTCCCCTGTTGGTTAAGGAGCCTGTCGACAAATGTCTCAGGCGTTTCCGCCGGAAGAATCTGCCGACTTGCGAATCGGAAGCCTTCTAGCTCTTAGCGGGTTAGTCCGCGCGTCAGATTTACAAGAGGCATTGAAGATTGCCTCTCAAACTCAGATGCCGATCGGTAGAGTGCTGGTCATGGCTAATCGGCTCTCCGAAGAGGCGCTGCGCGCGGTCGTTGAAGTTCAGTCGTTGGTCAAAGACAGAGTGTTGACTCGCGAGCAAGCAATTGATTGCGTCGACCAGGCTCGTCGCAGCAATCGTCCTTTGATTGAAGTTTTGCATGAACAGGGTCTCCACCAGCCGCAAAGACCAACCAATCGCCTCGGCGAATTACTGGTTGATTGTGGGCAAATTTCAAACGACCAGCTTGACCGTGCACTCAAGATGGGCGGAGCAACTGGCTTGCCGCTCGGTCGTGTGCTGGTGCTTTTTGGTTTGATTACTGAGCCGTTAGCAGCACGCGCTCTGCAAATTCAGGATGAAATTCGCAAAGGCAACGTTTCGCGCAGCGAAGGGCTGATGAATTTCCGCATGGATAGAATGCGTATGCAGGGGCTGAAGAGCCGTGAGAAGGACAAACACTACAAGATCAAACTGGGCGAATTATTTGTTGCAGCAGAAGTGCTTTCGACTTCTGACGTTGACGCAGCGCTCGAAATGTCCTGGGCGAACAACAAGATGCTCGGAGAAATTCTCACCGACCTCGAGTGGATTTCCTCTGAGATGCTCCTGGGAGCGCTCAGGTTGCAGCAAAAGCTCTGGTACAAGGAAATCGATCTGGAGCTTGCTGTCAATGTCGTCAAAGACATGTACGCTACCGGAGCCACTTATGAGCTTTCATGGGGACGTTATGGAAGCACTGGTCAGCCACTGGCAAAAGAAATTACGTTGTTTGAATTTCTGAAAATAGCTGGATTTATGACTCGTCGTCGCGTTACTGAATTGATAGAGCAGAGTATTGCCAATCCCGAACTCCTCGCTAGTGTCAGAGACCATGCTGGTCTTAAGCACAGCGACGATCCGGAAATGATGCGCAAAGCAATTAAGACTGCAGTTACTTCATCAGTTGTTTTACGCGAGATGTTGGTGACAACTGGTGTCATGGACGAGGACGTTGTGCACTCATCCGAAAGTCTTTGTGCGCTCGTCCAGGAAGGTGCGCTGCCGCTTGATCGCGCAGTGATTGCCTTCACTTATTGCCATGACCAGCGCATACCCGTCTCCGAAGCGATCGGACAACTTGGATTTCCGACCAGCGCTTAGGGCTTCGCTGCAACTTTGCCGAAAAGTTCTGGTGCAAATGCCTGGACTGAAGGTACCGTGATAGCTCCGGCAAAGTTAGAGAGTTCTCCGCCGCGAGCTGACAGCGCTCGCATAGCGACTACACCAACCACTTTTCCGCGCAGGCTGACCACTGGCCCACCGCTATTACCCGTTGTGATCGGTGCATCTACTTGCACCATTCGTGGTGTTACTCTGCTGATGCGACCGGACGTAAAAGTGGGAGCATAATATTTTCCGGAGTCGCTGTCGATTTGATCTGATGCAACCGGATAACCGACAACCTGTATTTCTTGTCCTTCGGAAGGTAAAATCGTATCGAACTCGAGCGGCACCGGAGTGAGACCAGGTACCGATAAGATCGCCAGGTCAGGCTGATCTTTGTCTTTTGCTAACTTATACATGGTCGCTTCAATTGATGGCTTTGTCACCGGCCCTGGTGCGTGTAAAAAGTAGCCGACTTGTGCTTCTACTTTTGCTAGAGCTGCATACTTAGTAAATTTGACTCGAGTCGGATCAGCTCTCACGCTCAAATTTTTCTCGTAAGTATCCCAGATGCTGTCGACTGTGTTCTGGTAATTTTGCTTTTCGCCGCCCTGTAAGCCGGGTTTCACACACAAATTTATTGTTTGCAGAAGTTCGTTGAAGCGGTCATCATGACTTTTTAAGAATGCAGTTTGCTCAGCGTAAAGTCGAGTTGCAGCAAAAAATCTTTCGCATTCTGCAGACACTGTTTCGAGATCTGGTGTGCTTGCAACATGGCGATTGGTGACGAAATAAGTCTTGTCTCTAGCGGCAGTCTTAATTGGAAACGCAGTGCCGAATCCCATCACTTGAAAGCCCTTGGTGTCTTCCTTCTGAGTGCTATAGACGGGAAATTTAAATCGTGGTGAAAGGTCGGAGACATAGCACCAGTATTGATCTTTTAAGCGCAATTTGAGACCGACGTTAAGGTGAAATACTTGACTCTTCAATCTCTTGTCGAGTTTCTCCCAGGTCTGTGCAAAAGCAGGCGAGGGCACGCACGTCATCAATGACAGCGTTGCCAGAAGCAAGGCTAATGATTTATGCGTAGAACTAAATTGCACTAGGTTTCCTTTGCGGATGATGACGCGGCTTTTTGGATTATAGCCAGAGTCGGGTTATTTTTGCGCGCCTGCCGTTGCTTCGGCAGGGGTGAGGCTGACCTCGATTTCGAAAGTGCGATTCCAGGGCTGTCGGACTGAAATGCTGCCAGGGCTGAAATCCAGACATTTTCCGATCCGCAAAACATGTGGCGCCAGAAGAGTAGCCAATTCATTGCCCGGTAGAGCAGCCTTTAGATTTGGGCGAACTTGCGTCTGGTATGCCCAGTCGTCTGCGAGGCGAACGAACAGGCAGCGCTTGAGAGCAAGGTCAACATTACTTAGATTTTGTTTGCCATACCAGTGGGCAACTGCCAGTGCGATGGCCGAGCCAGTAGCATTACCGGTGGTGTTCCAGCCGCCATAGCCCCAGAGTTTTTTAAGTACTTCCGGATTCGAAAGAATTTTTTCGATTAGTACCGGATCGCTGCCATTGGCGTAAGCGACGTCGGCAATAGCAACCGGAAGTTTGCACTGCGACAAAAATTGGAATGATGCTTCCGCTGATTTTTCGCTTTCGATCTTAGTGAGATTTGGCAATCCAGGAATGGCAATATGATCGCCCTGGCGCGTATCAGGTAAATGCACAAGCAGAATGAAATCGGCATCAGTAGCCTTTACTGCTTCATTAGTATCAACGGTGGCCAGGATGTGGCAGCCACAGGCCTTTAATTGCGCTTCGATGGTGCGTGCAATTGTTTGACCTTCATAACGACTGAAAATTTCGCCCATGGTGTCATTGGCATAGACCAGAATGACTCTGGGTGCCGTTGAGCGATTAGTTGTTATTGCATCTACCGTCAGTTGTTTTGCAATCAGTGCGCATAAAACTTCGTCTGCACCGGCATAAATCGAAACTCTTTCGCGAACGCCCATATCGATTGCTGTCTTTTCGAGCAACTCTTTTTCAAGTAAATTTAGACCGTATTCGCCTGAGTCATCGAGGCTCAGGGTGAGTCTTTCCATATGTTTGTCGCGGACGAGTTCGAGACATTTTTTAAGTGCCTGGAAATTGCGAAAACGCGTGTCCATGTAATCCTGGCGAATTTCAGCCGGCACTTTCATCTCTAGCGAGCGCAGATGGCTGCGGTCGCCTTCGCGATTTTTGGTCAGTTTGTGCATTTCTGAAGACCAGGCGAACAGCTCGCGGCCATATTTTGCCCAATATTCTTTTTCTTCAGTGTTGTCGTAATTGTCGGATACGCGCATGATGCTTGCCTGACAGGTAATGGCAGGCTTTCGATCCGAGCGTTTGTACCATGTCTTCAGGCTGTCCAGGCGCTTCACCACTTCGACTAGCGTGTAAGCCGAACGCCTTGAAGAAATCAATCCGCCGTAGAAAAGACTATCTAATCCCAAAATAAGCGCATCAGGTTTGCCATTAATCGCTTGCTCCATCCATTCTAAAAGTTTGGAAGGGTCAGCAGGTTGGGTCAATGAACCCATTAATTTGCGAGGTGGCACAATTGTTTCGACGCCGGCTGCCTGCGCGATCATTTGCGGATACACGAATGTGACCGGACGATCGTCGAGTGGGAGCAGAAGAAGTTTCATCCAGTCGGACTCCTTGTTTTTAGGGCTTGCCTGAATCCAACGTACCAGCGGGCGGGCGCTGCATCATCGGTAGAGCCGTGTTGGCGCCGAATTTTACACCACGTTTTGCACTAGCCTCTGCCGAGACCAAGACACCATTATCTGCACCTTCGACCAACTCGGGTGAAACTGTTTGTGCTAGTTCGAGGTCGCTGAAATTATCTTTTGACCAGGTGGCAGCTTCAAAATAAAAGCTTTGACCAATCATGTCGCCCTGCACAGGTGTTTCTATGTAGAGCGTAGTCACGCCATTTTCTGGAATGCGCGCTAGTGACATCAATTTTCGATCGGGACCGAGGCGAACCTTTCGACCGGCAATATCTTTTGCGCCCGAATTTTTGTCCGCCATTGCGATGGCTACCCAAAAACCAGGTTTGCCCTTCACCACAAATTCCTCGGAACGCCCAAGAATCATGCGTCCGGGTAGGAACAAGCGCGGGGGGACGGCATTCTCTGTCAGGCGCAAACGTCCAGCCAGTGTGCGTCTGGTCGGAGAAACTGCCTCAATAGTATCCTCTGGATTCTCTTGCCCTCCTGCTTTTGGAGCTGAAGAGAATGGCGTAGGAATGGTTTTGAGCATATTGGGCGGACCAAATATCTCATCTTCAGCCAATGCTGGGGCACAAAAGCAAAACATAAGCGCCACTACAGCGTGTCTGGTCGTTTTTGCGAACAATCTCATGTCATCCAATTTCTAATATATGTATAGGCCTTATTGGATTATATCGCCTTGCCCTTCCCTGAAGGCGGCGCGGAGGTTGTAAGGACAGAGATTTTGTTATGCTGGTTAGTTCAAGGCTTCCAAACGGGTGCTGAATTGTCTCCGCTGACCGCTTCTAAAGCTCCACTGACTTTGACTGCAACCGTCAAAGAGTGGTTGCGCGAGCAGGTGCCTCTGTTTGAAGCATTTTTGGTGGCGGTCAGCATTCACGTCGCCTTGTTTCCAATGCTCTGGATTATTGGTTGGGCTTTACCGTGGCCCAAATCACCGGTCATAACTACCATCATTGAATATGATCTTGAAAACTGGCCGAACATGCCGAAGCCGAAAAAAGTTTTTGAATTCCGCGATCCAATGCTCAATCGCTAAATTTTCTTTTTTGAAATTTTTGCGGAGATAAACTTTCGCGATTCGATTGAACTATTTTGCTGGTATCAACGTATATACATTTAGTGCCGTTGCGAGAATTTAATCGAATTACCTGAATGATGCTGGATCTAACCAGCGATTCGTACCCTAGACTAAGACTTAAGTCGCGTTCCCAAGCATTACCTGTGGTGGCTGGAGCTCGATGAATATATACTGCATTTACGGCTTGTATCTACTGGCTTTGGGATTGGTGCATGTTGGATAAAGAATTGACTATTGATGATACTCAAGCTGTTGAAGCTGGCATGACTTTGTCGGCTCGTGGCAAAGTGTGGCTGGTGCCGAAAGTAGCCGCTGTCACAAGCGAGCAGACTGTTGCTGCCATGGGTTCTGAGTTGATCGCCCGACTGTTGCACCGGCGCGGATTTGATTCTGCCGATAAGGTTGCTGCATTTCTGGACAGCTCAACATATGTCATGACCAGTCCGATGGAATTACCGGATGTCGACAAAGCGGTTGCACGTCTTACGCAAGCCATCACCATGAAAGAGCACATCACCGTATACGGTGACTATGACGTCGACGGTGTCACCGGTACATCTGTTTTGATGACCGTGTTGAAACGTTTGGGAGCGTCGGTTGACTATTACATCCCTCACCGCACCACTGAGGGCTACGGACTCAATCTAAAAGCGGTAAGTATTCTTGCCAGCAAGCACCGCACCAAATTGCTTGTTACATGCGATTGCGGTGTGTCGAACTTTGCTGAAATCAATTTCGCCCGTTCTCTCGGTGTGGACACGCTCGTCCTCGATCACCACACCATGCCGGATGCCCTGCCACCAGCAATTGCGATTGTTCACCCGAAAAGACTACCGGAAGATCATCCACTCTTTCATCTGCCTGGTGTAGGCGTAGCTTATAAAGTCTGCGAAGCGTTGCTTATCGACCATGGCTTCCCTGAAGAAGTCGAATCATTGCTCGACTTTGTTGTGCTTGGAATGATTGCCGACCTGGTGCCTCTGATTGGCGAAAACCGTCACATTGTCCGCAACGGACTCACGGCTCTTCTCAAGTCACCGCGTCCAGGCATGCAAGCCCTGCTTGCACAAGTAAAAACTTCTGGTGACACCGACATGGTGGCATTCGGCATTGCTCCACGCATCAACGCCGTTGGTCGCTTGGCAGATGCAAACACTGCAGTAGAACTTCTCACCACAAATGATCAATCAGTAGCAGACAATATCGCCAAGCAATTGCAACTGGAAAACACCAGACGGCAAGATATCTGCGAAAAGATTTTCCTTGAAGCAGACAAAATGGTGAAAGATACAATCGACCTGTCTGTAGACCGTTGCATCGCTATCTATAAAGAAGGCTGGCATCACGGTGTTGTCGGAATCGTAGCGTCTAAGCTTGTTGAAAAATACAACCGTCCAGTATTCATTGGCGAACTTGAACCCAACGACAATGTCGTCAAAGGCTCCGCCCGTGGTGTCGAAGCTATTGACCTCTATGAAGTTTTGAAAGCCAACGAACACCTCCTCAATAAATGGGGCGGTCATAAGATGGCTGCAGGTTGGGGCGTTGATTCTGCTAAAGCAGACGTGCTCTGCCGCGCGCTCACCGACACCTGTAATCGCATGCTCGCCGAAGACCCAATGATTTCAACACTCTCCATCGACGCAGAAGCAATTCCTTTCAGCGTTGACCTTGGTTTAGCAAAAGGACTGCAATCACTCGCTCCATTTGGAATGGGCAACCGCAAGCCGATTTTCATCCTTCGTGGCATGACCTGCCATTCATCGAGAGTTCTTGGAAAAGACGGCAAGCATCATCGCATCATGCTCGAACACGCTGAAATCACTCAACCGCTCGAATGCGTAATGTGGAATACGCAAAATGTAATTCCTCAAGATGGTGAGCGCGTTGACGTAGCCTTTACTCCAGAAGTAAATACATACAACGGAAAAGATCGTCTGCAGTTAATTCTGACTGACTGGCGCAAAGAAAACACTAAAGGTGACGACATTGATGCCTTGCAAGCGACTATCGCACGCGTCAAGCGTCCGTCCGCCAAAGTGCCTGTAGGTGCATCTTCGGCGCAGGCAAATTCTACCGCTGCCTCTTCAGCCACTACTGGCGGTGCCACCGCCGCGTCCACTTCTGCTCTTCCTCCCACCGGGACTCGCGACTTGCGCTCGCAAACCACCACCTGGAAAGATCTGCGCGGCTACGAAAACAAGAAAGACTTTCTCGATAAAGCCACCGAAAGGCTTGGCACTGATATCGTCCTGTTTGCCGAAACCGCCGGGGAAGAAAAAGGATTTTCATTCCTAGATCGTGCTTCCGCCACCACATCTGCCAATTTGATCATCTGGCAATATCCGCCCACTTCAAATGTTCTAAGAGAAGTTCTAGAGCGTGTCAAGCCTAAAATGGTGTTTTTGGTTGGTCAGGAAGACACATCCGCCTATGACGCCTCGGGATTTTTGAAGAGACTGTTGGGCTTGATCAAATACGCCTGCAACAACAAAGACGGTCAAGTTGAGGCTGAAAAATTAGCTGCCCTGATGGGAACGAGCAAGATGGCAATCGCGCTTGCCCTAACTCTTTTACGCAAACTTCATGTTATGGACTGGTTTGCTGAAGAAGGAATGCTTTTCCTGGACTTGATTGGAGCCCCGGAAGGCGCACCAGAAGACCATCCCGAGTTTAAACAGCTTGCCGACTCACTGGCACAAGTCAAGCAGTTTCGTCAGTGGATGTCCGAATCGTCCATCAAGGAGATACAATTAGCGGTCGCGTCGAACCAGATCGAACTGGTTAGCGTTGGAGAGACCGATTCTCTGGAAGAGTCGGCGTTGACAGGCAATGAGGATCTTATAGATGACGACCAATCCTACAGCCGCGAAGGCGCAATCTGAGTTAGCTCTGCCGTTATCGACGGAAAAGTCAGATTGGCTGAAGTCGACCATTCGCGATATCCCAGACTTTCCAAAACCAGGGATTATCTTCAAAGACATCACAACACTTTTGAAAGACCCTGTTGCTTTCAAATACGCAATTGATGTTATTTGCGAACACATTCGTCCAATGAATGTCGAATATATTGTTGGAATTGAAGCGCGAGGTTTTATTCTCGGTTCGGTTGTTGCCTACAACTTGAACAAGGGTTTTATTCCAATTCGCAAACCGAACAAACTTCCTCACAAGGTCGAGAAAGTTAGTTACGACCTTGAGTACGGGACAGACACCGTCGAAATACATATGGACGCAGTCGCGAAAGGGCAACGTGTAGCCCTTGTTGACGATCTGCTTGCAACCGGTGGTACTGCAGCTGCTGCTTACAAGTTGCTCGAAAAGCTGGGCGCTGAAGTAGCTACGATTGGTTTTATTACCGAGCTCGCGTTCCTCGATGGTCGCAAGAAAATGCCGAAAGACGTCGATGTCTTCTCGCTAATTTCCTACTAAATCGCGACTAAATCGCGACTAAATCGCGACTAAATCGATAACTAGCTCTAGATTATTCTTCTACATCGATAAAACTGTGTCCGAGCTCTGAAAGGCTCAGCCACACGCTTACGTCCAGAATCGATTTGACTCGCTCCAGCACGAATTCTTGAATCCTTAAGCAAATTTCGTCGCTGCGAGTAATTCTGTCAGGATACGCGTGCGCATTGATTTCGATTTCCAGCGGTGCAATCATAGTGCCTGCAAAAGTACGAATCACCCTGATGCTAATTTCGTCTTCCTTCAAATGCCGCTCAACAGAAGTGAGCTGCTGCGCCACTTTCAGTCGTAAATCAGGAAGCAACGAAACCAAATCTTCGTGTTTGCCCTCTTCTGAAACGTAAATGTTGACTGTCGGCATGCAAACTCCTTTTCCAAATTTTTTTAGAACTCTAGCAATAACTGCCGTCTTTTGTTCGAATACTAATTTCACCGGCATGCAGCGTGTGACGCTGTCCGTCTGCGGATTCCACAATTAAGGCGCCACTGTCTGTGATATCAACTGCTCTGCCTTCGATTTTGCGTTCGGAATTTTCTGTCACGATCTCCTGACCAATCGTAATTGATAACGCACGCCAACGGTCAGTCAATTCGTGATTTCGATTCGGCTCTAGTAGCTGGTAAGTATCTTCCAGTCCTCTGGCAATGGCAGCGGCTATTGCATTGGGGTCCTCGTCATTGCCTGAGATTCTGGATAAAGAATCTATTCTTGTGGATAACTCTTCCGGAATATCTTCTGTTTTCAAATTGACATTTATGCCAATGCCAACTATCACCGCCGGTGGTTGCGCTTTGTTTGCGCCTGTCGCATCCGGTGTCGCTCGCGAGGCCGGCATCTCAGCCAGTATGCCACCGACTTTGCGATGTTCAAAAATGATATCGTTGACCCACTTCAAGCCGACTTTTATGTCCGCAATTGAGCGTATTGCATCGGCAACAGCAACTCCGGCAGCAAAAGTTAGAAGTGGAATTTGTGCGGTCGGTCGTTTTGGTCTAACTATCAAACTCATATAAAGACCGGCATCGACGGGCGATACCCAGGCTCTTCC
>JACMKL010000596.1 GCA_014380105.1 Candidatus Melainabacteria bacterium | reverse complement strand
TGCGCTGAAAAGTTCTTGGGTCGTTTTTATGCATTCTAAGGCCAGGTTTTCCAGGTCATGTTGTTTTTCTACATCAAAATTTGGCCACGGCAGACGTTTTACATCACCAACTTGAAAGTTTATAGTTGGATTTGCTAGGTGCGCCATTTTACTGGCAAAACTAGAATTGAGATAAGCTAAAATCGCATGTCGACTGACATTCTGCGGGAATAACGCTGAGGCGGCAACGTCGAAAATGCATCCTTCAGGGAGCGTGCGCACTGAGAAATTGGCATTATTGATGAATGAAAAAGAGAGTCCTTCTCTAAAATAGAACTGTTCGTTTTTTACTACCCAATGATATTTTCCTTTCAGATAAGGATAAGCCTCAACAACCGCAGCTTTTATTTTCTGTCCGGAATTTTCCCAATTAACCACATTGAAAATTGGGCTAGCCCATCTCTGGGAGCCAGCTCCTTTTACATAAGGAAACCAGATCTGATTAAGGTCTGCGGGTGAAACATCCCAGACGTAGCGGAGGAAGCGCTCGTTGTCGGTGGTTGCTAAACCTTGCCTGACGTCGGTCACTTCTTCCAACAGTGGAAATTTTTCGAGAAGTTTTACAGCGGAAGCAGGGCAAGCATAATTGAATTGAAGGTGCGGAAAGCGGTCGAATGATTCGATGTTTCGTCGGAAAACCCTGTGACTGTTTTGAAGACCCTGCTCTATATCTCTAAGCAAGTCTTCGAGCACCAGTGCCTTTTCAACATCTTTGCGCAGGTCGATAAACAGACTTTCTTTGGCGGTATTTTGTGATTTTGATTCAAGAACTAAAATTAGACTGTCGATTTTTTCACCACTCTGCATCGAGAAGACGCCGATTCCGGCTTCAACTGCAATTGACGGATAGTATTTGTCGATCAATGTCTGGCGAAACTGACGAGAACTTGGTAGGTACAAAATCGACGATTGCGTGATAACGCCAAGCTTCCCATCTTGGCTAAGCAATTCCAAACATCGGCGCGTGAAGGCTACTGAGATGTCGTGATTTTCATCAGGATAGTGTGTTTTGAGAAGCTGCTTCTGACGACGGCTGAGCAGTTTTCTCCCGATGTATGGCGGGTTAGTCAGTACAAACTTGTAGCGTTTCGAAAGCGGATGCGAGGCTATATTGTCGTAAGAGCGATCAAGAGTGCCGAGTAATTGGGCATCGCTCTGACTTTCGCTCGTCAACCATTGTATTTGGCTAAATTGAGGTGTAAATGGATTTTTCAATCTCAAACAGCGCACTGTCAAAGACAGGGTGCTCATCCATACTCCGTTTGGATCTATATCGACACCACAGAGATTTTCTCGCGCCAATAATTCAACAGCCTCTCTTTCTGACAGACCTCCTGTCACCAGTTTTTTCAGAAGTAATTCAAAGGTTGGAAGCAGAAAGTGTCCGGCTCCGCAGGCCGGATCGATCATTGACGCGATTTTCGGATCGGTATGTGCATCCTCCTTTCCGATTGTATTATCGAGAATTACGTCTACAACCCACTTTGGTGTATACAGCTGAGTAAATAGAACAATTTCATTGTTCGATAAATCTTTGTTTGATGCTTGTATTTGCGTGAGTGCGATTTTTCGCTGAAGCTGTGAATTCAACTGATAGGCATTGCCAATTTCTAATTCATGGAGATCGGATTTTGCATCTTTCAGAGATAGGAAATACTTTTTCAGTTTTTCGCAATTTTCAGGTGTGAGTGCTCGTGGTTCTTTTAAGAATGGCAACACACTCTCATGGACAGCGGATTTGACCTTCAGATAAAGCTCATTCATAAAAAATGAAATGTGATCGCAACTGAGCTCAACAAAATCGCTTGATGGACTTTCCTTCGCAGGCGCGTCCGTGATTGCTGCGTCGAACTCTACTGGCCGGAGATTATCCAGACAATCATGGTACGCCAGAACCATAACACCCAGGGCATGAGCGAGTTGTGAATTGTCTAGACTGATCGCTTTGACGAAGCGATTGAGAGCGAGCAGCTTTTTATGTGCTATCGTTTTCAACTGCTTATTTGTGTTCAGCAACCGGAATGCGAGTATGCTCTTCGATGAAATTTAAGGTGATATTCCAAGCCTGGCTTGCTGCCTGTGGTTGATAGTGTTCGCGGGTGTCATTGAAAAACGCATGTGGTGCATTTTCGAATACTTTCACTTCGAAATCAGCTTCAGCTGCTTCTAGTTTAGCTTTCAGTAATTCGATGTGTGCGGGCGTGATTAACTCGTCTTGGCCAGCGAAAATACTTAGGAGCGGGCACTTTAGAGAGCTGGAGAAGTCCAGTGGATGAGTTGGTTTTGCCTCTGTCAGTTGTGGATATTTGATGCGTCCGTAATAGTCAATTGCAAATGATATTTCCTGGGCGGAAGCAGCAAACATAAAAGCAATTGCGCCACCCATGCAATATCCAATTGTGCCTACTGCATCAGGAATGATATTTGGAGATTTTTGAATTTGAAGCAAAATTGCTTTTAGATCATCGATAAGCACGGTATCTGGAATACTAGACCAAACCTCGCGCATGGTATCTAGGTCTTCCTTCTTTGCCGGGTCTTTTGGAAACGCAGGTGATGCAGCGAAAAGTTCTGGAGCAAAAACACGCAGTCCTTGTTTAGCAAAGCGAGTCGCTAACTCTTTAATATGCTCGCTGACGCCAAAAATTTCATGGATGAGAATTAGGGCTGGCAGTTTTTTTTCATGACCGGGTTGAGCGGTATATACAGGTATTTTGTAAGTTGGTCCTTCAAATGTGATCCACTCAGTGACAATGCTTTTCGCCGTTTCCATGATTTTACCCTCTATAACGTTGCCGGAACCAATTCGTTGAATTCCAATTTTGTTCCTTGTTGAGCGCTTTTTCGAGCAAGCTCAATGATTTGAATAGTAAGTAGCGCGTCATGCGGATCGACTGGATTTTTCTCTCCATGTACAATTGCATCACCAACCGCTGCGTAAAACTTTTCGTATTGCCCTTTCTCAGATACGAGTGTATCTACTATTAGTCCACCATCTTTTTCGTGACCAAGTTTTCCGGACATACTCTTATCTTCAACACCCCAACCCGCTTGCCCAGGCGCCGAGCCTTTTCGTAAAGCATCTTCTTGTGGGTCAAGACCATATTTTTCGTAGCCACCATTCATTGCCAGCACGCGAAAACGTGGTCCTGGAATTGCAGAAGCAATGTTTGCATAGATATGGGCGCGCTCTCCATTTTTGAATTCGAGAGCAACAAATGCATCATCATCTGATTCAACACCTGGTCGGCGTTTATTCAATTCACAATAGACAGAAACAGGCGTTCCGAAAAGATGACACGCTTGGTCGATAAGATGACTGCCGAGGTCGAATAGCAGTCCACCGCCCTCTTCCGCGCCGGTTGTTTCTCGCCATTTTTTGGAGTCGAGTGTAGGTCTAAAGCGTTCAAAGCGTGATTCAAATCGAACGATATTTGCCAGAGTTTTTTCTTTGATCAGTTTTTTGATCGTCAAAAAATCATTGTCCCATCGACGATTTTGAAACACCGTGACGAGTTTTCCGGTTGATTTTCCAAGCTCAATTATTTCGCGACATTCTTCGCTGTTAATCGCAAAGGGTTTGTCAACTACTACTGATTTGCCCGCATTTAATGCGGCTTTTGCTTGTGGTGCGTGAAATTTATTGGGAGACGCAATCACGACAAGCTCAAATAAATCGCTACCTTCGACTATTGCAGCTTCGAGTGATGCAAATATTTTTGCGTTAGGAAAAGCAGCTTGTGCCTTTTCCATTCTTTCAGGATTGTTGGTTGTGATAACTGCAATTTCGAGTGAAGGAGTGGCTTTGACTAAAGGTGCGTGAAAAACCTCTCCTGCCAGCCCGTATCCGACCAATGCAACTCCAATTTTATCTTTCGCCATTTTGTCCTTCACTTTTGCTTTCGTTGGGAGAATCGGAAGACTGATTTTGCGTACGCTTTAAAGCGGCAATTAATCGATTGATACCTCGCAATTTTGCCTGCGGTGGTTTTGACTGCTTCGCTTTCTCAAGAGCGACTAACGCCCGAACATAATGTTTTTCCGCAGTCAAAATTAAACCGAGA
>JACMKL010000595.1 GCA_014380105.1 Candidatus Melainabacteria bacterium | reverse complement strand
TTCGTGCGAAGAAACGCCCAGATGTTGTGTTTAGCTGACAACTGGGTTGGTGAATTCTTCGTGGACAACAATCAAGAAGCGGATGATGTCTTCGGAAAGAGTCATCATGCGTTTGATTTGAGCTACCTGGTCAGTCTGAATGGTGAAGACTGTGTAGACGTAGTAGCCGTCCCGCATTTTTTTAACTTCGTAGGCTAAACGACGACGACCTTTCTTTTCGGTCAATTCGATGTTGCCGCCCAATCCTCTGATGTAGTCATCGACAACTTGAACTGTTTTATCAACAGCTTCTTCGTCGACGTTTGGTCTGACAATGTAAGTAACTTCGTACTTTTCAGTTTTTTCTTTGCGTGACAATTTGGTCCCCCTTATGGTCATGCGCGTCCTGCTTTGCAGGCAAGGTGAGGCTGTAATATAAAATTGGCATATGAGCCAAGCAGAAAATTTTATCACGCCATCGTTTCGATGCCAGTCGCTTGCCCGCTTTTGCCCCTCCGATCTATTGCGTAATCGTCACATAGGCACAGAATCTATAGATGAACTAAACTTTTGATCATGGCTCGCCGGGTTGCCAATGGTGCTTAGAACTTTGAAACCAAATTTTTTGAAATCCCAAATCTATTCGTTAACACTGTCTTGGACATTGCTGATGGCAGCATCGGTCGCATTCCCTTATTGTCCAGCTTCAGCGCAAGGATTAATTGCTAAGCCGTCTTCCAATATGACCGGTCAGCAATGGCCTGGCTCAGCACTGCCTGGGTCACCTGGCTCGCCGGGTTCAAATATTTGGAATCAAACCGGAAATCGCGTTGGTAACGGAACTCTTCTAAATGGTGTACTCGAAGACAATCTGTCATCCGGAAAGAATAAACCTGGCGATGTCTTTTCAATTCGGCTTGAAGACGGACTATATAAAAAT
Source organism: Candidatus Melainabacteria bacterium (assembly GCA_014380105.1). Lineage (GTDB taxonomy): Bacteria > Cyanobacteriota > Vampirovibrionia > Obscuribacterales > Obscuribacteraceae > QKMZ01. The sequence goes on along the minus strand of JACMKL010000595.1, from coordinate 3,490 downwards.
GGCATCGAAGTTATTCCGCGTCACTCCAAAATTGTTGGCGCTGTAATTCACGCTGTGCCAGGCGGAATGCAGATTCACGGCAATCCAGGCAACCTCCAGGTATCACTGCAAACACTAGTTTTTCCGGATGGCAGAAACACGCCAATTAGCGGATTTCTTGTCCACAATTCCAATATGGATATGATGGGTGACCCTCGCAAAGGCAGTGCAGCCTTCGCCGCTTCTTATTATCCAAAACAAGTTGTACATTCACTTGGCAGTATTGGAAGAACATTGAGCGGTCGTGCCATTGGTATCAAACCCGGTTACACACAGCGTGGTTCGGATTTTAAAATGTCACAGGGTGAAGTGATAGCGGTGCGCTTGAATCGCTCTCTGGACCTCACTCATATGTCGGCACCACCGACTAATTTTGCTCCACCCGGAATGAGCATTCCAAATTCATCACTGCCGGTGGTGCCTGGTCTGCCGCTTAATTCCAATGGAAATGCTTTCGGAAATTCCGTAGGCAATCCTTATGCAAATCCTTTTGGTGCAAGTGGAGCCGGTTATCCTGCTTCTGCGCCACCCTTCAATCCCGCTCAACAGCCAAGCCTTCTGCCTGGAAGTCAACCTGGGTTTTCGGGACAAACGTTCTCGCCTCCATTGAGCGGCACCAGATCTGGTGGCACAACGCAAGAGCCGTTTTAGGTAATAGAAAACGCCCCGGAAAATCCAGGGCGTTTCAATTTATTATTTCCGACTATCTCGTCGACTGAATTAGTCTTCGATTCCAGCTCCAGCGCTAGCGCCGGATTTGCCTTGTTGCTGGGTTGCCGCTTTATACTCGGCAAGGTGTCTCCAGCCTTGGTGAAGAATCAACTGATAAGCATAAATTTGCTCCAGCCATCTTCTTTCGCCTTCTGGCAAGTCTGGACGTTCCAGACGTCTCTTCAAAGACCCTGTGATGTTGCGAGTTTCTTCGATTGCTTTTCTGTAGTTGCGAACAGTGCGTTGCAACCCTTGAGCGACAACTTGTGTTTTCTCTGCAGGAGTGTAGATCGCTGCAGCTGCTGCTGGAGCTTCTCTGTCTCCACGATCTCTGTCATAGCGATCGTTGCGTTCAGGACGTTCTGTACGTTCTGGGCGATCTCCGCGATCCGGGCGGTCGCCGCGGTCTGGACGATCACCGCGCTCTGGACGCTCGGCGCGTTCTGGACGCTCGGCGCGTTCAATGCGTTCCGGACGATCCGGACGATCGGTGCGTTCTGGACGGTCGGTGCGCTCGGTGCGTTGTGGACGATCCGGACGGTCGATGCGATCGCGAGTTTCGCGTTGTGGTGCTCTTGCCGGTGCTTCATCAGCGTAAGCGGCTGGTACTTCTACTGCGCCAGTTTGAGCGGCCTGACGGCTCGCTGCTTGCTGTGCCAGTGGATGTTGAATGACGTTTTTATGACGCTCTGCTCCACCACGACGACGCTCCTTGCGCTTGGCGCGATAGCAATCGAGGCAGTCACGCAAACGAGGATTCATATGTTCGAAGACTTTGCCGCAAGTCTGGCAAGTCAGAGAATGTTTTGGTTTTCCGTCTCCGGAATCACCCTCACCCTCAGCATCGCCTTCGCCGTCTCTGTCGGAATCAGGATCGCTTGAAGGCCCTTTAGCTTCAGCGACTTCTTCCTCATCAGGCACTTTCTCTTCTGGAGCTGCTTCTTTCACTTTCGTGACGCGTTTTGCAACCGGACGTTTGGTGTCTTTGGCTACTTTGGCAGCAGGCTTTTCCTCCTCTTCCTCTTCAACAACTTCAGGCTCTACTTTCGCTTTTATTACGCGAGCCTTAGCTTTTGGTTTGGCAGCAGGCTTCTTGTCCTGGTTGCGCATGTCTTCTAGCTTTTCCAACACTTGCGGGTTGGTTAAGCCGTCTTCTTTCAGTTTCCGAATTTCTTGCAGTTCGTCCATGGCTTCATCGGGAAGCACCTTGATGCCATTTTCGTCCGATGTCGTTTCGATGTTGAACTCAGTGATATACCGCCTGATAGTTACTGACGTAACGTTCAGATCCTTGGCGGCTTGGGCAATCTTGGTGCCCTCAACCTTGGCAGTTTGACGCATTAAGCTATGACCTTGATTTATCGATGTGTCGACTAATTTTGAGGCGGTTTTTGATGAGTGTGTGACGCTCATCCCGGCTATTGGAGGTTTATCGTGCGCCTATGCATGTCTCGAAAGTTCAGTCTGAACTCGCTTGCCTATAGATCGCTTCTAAAACTTCCGGACACAGGCTTGACGCTTGTCTCATTTGACGGAGAGCTGGTCCCGTGTAGTCGCTCGCACCGCGTGGGTAGCCTCGGAGCAACTGACTCATAGTTTATCTCTATATATGCCTTCGGTTGCTACTTGAGAATTAAATTTCATCCATATTTAAAGATGGACTGTATACATCGCCATCTTTCACAAACGCTGTTTGTGCCAAATCGTAAGCCTTTCGCAGATGTCCCCGACTTATGTGCGTGTAAAGCTGAGTCGTTACGATACTGGCATGACCGAGCAATTCCTGGACAGACCTGAGATCGGCGCCGTTTTCGATTAAGTGTGTGGCGAAACTATGCCTGAGAGTGTGTGGCGACAAATTTTTATCAACTCCTGCTCTGGCGGCCACGCGCTTAACAACTTGCCAGACAACAAGACGTGACAATCGATTATCGGCGCGATCTCTGAGTAATGGTTGGATAGTCTGTCTAAATTGCTGTTGTCGTTGGGCCGTCCTGGTAGCGGGGACGCTAGCCTCGGTGACGACTTTGGGACTGGGTGAAACAGTTTTACTTTTCGGTGACTTTGATTTTGAGTTTGATTTAGTTTTCTTGTCAGCGACAAGCTGTTTTTCTAATTGATTTTCTTTCAGCTCTTTCATGTAAGCGGTAATCGCAAGTAGTGCTTGCGAGCCAATCGGAACAATTCGTTCTTTTGAACCTTTACCTAAACAACGCACATAACCCTGAGAAATGTTGACGTCTTTCATGTCTAGACCGACTAACTCAGACACGCGCAAACCTGCACTGTAAAGGAGTTCAATAATAAGGCGGTCGCGTGCTGATTCAGTTGCCTCAATCATTTTCACTACTTCATCTTTAGACAAAACTGCTGGCAGGCGTTTTGAACGTGCCGGATTGTGCATCGCTTCAAGAGGATCTTCACTAATCATTCGTGAGGATTTTTTCCATGCAAACCAGCCTCGCAGGCTAGCTATCGCACGAATGATTGAACTTGTCTTTTGTCCTTTCTGACGCAGGTGAACAACATATTGTTGTACTTCTTGTCGTGTAGTCAGAATACTTTTGTCTTTGCGCCAATTTACGAATGCCTGTAAATCGCGTTCGTAAGCCATTTGCGTGTTGGATGATAATGCTTTTTCACTGCGCACAAATTGGATGTAAGCGTTCAGTCGCTTATCAACGGGCGTGCCAGCCGGCACCGAATGTGGTGGCGCCGTATGCATGGGCCTCATCACCTT
>JACMKL010000594.1 GCA_014380105.1 Candidatus Melainabacteria bacterium | reverse complement strand
GACATTTCTAAAGCGATGAAAGATCAACTAGAGAATTTTTTTGTTTCATACAATAAACCGAGAGGGAAAACATTTGAATGCTTGGGATGGGTTGATTCAAAGCATGCACATGGCTTGATTGATGTGTGTTCTAAAAAATATCGCGAAGGTAAGAAAGCGACTTATTCCCCTCCTCTCTCGTATGTTCAAAGTATCTGACATAAGTTTGTGGCGTTGAAGCGCTTCAGAAATTTTCACGCAATTTGTTCAAACGTACACTGCTTTGGAGCTTTTTCTGGGCGCCAACGCAAAAGTTTGGTTCCGTGACGAAAGCGACCGCCAGTAAAATGGTCATACTTTATTTCAACGATAAGCGTCTGCTTAAGTGGCACCCATTCAGAGCTTCGCTCTGTGCTCCAGCGGCTAGGTCCGCCTGGAATGTTTTCAGTGAAAGACGACTTTGCCTTAAGTTTTTCAAGCTTCGGAGTTAGTTCTTTTTTCTCGCTTGCTGACAGTGAAGAGGTGAATCCAACATGATGAAATTCGCCACTATCATCATACAGACCAAGCAAAAGCGACCCTACTAACTTTGAATTGGTGCCATAGCGAAATCCACCAACCACACAATCTGCAGTGCGCATCCTTTTGACTTTCACCATTCCGGTGCGATTCCCACTTTGATAAGGCATCATGATCTTTTTGGCCATAATGCCATCCATCAATGCACCTGAGCTACTGAGCCATTTTTCAGCGTCCTTGATGCTATATGTGACAGGGCTTAAGCTTATTGCCTTTTGCCCCTTTAGATATCTCTCCGCAAAGGCCTCTAATGCGCTTCTCCGCTCGCCGAGCGTATCTCCACTGATCAATTTGCCTGTTGAGGTTGCCAGCAAATCGAAAATTATATAGTGTGCAGGTGTTTCATTCGACAGTTTTTGAACACGTGATGCGGCAGGATGAATTCGCTGCAGGAGACTATCGAACGAAAAGCTATCACCTTCTTGAATGACAAGCTCACCATCGAGTACGAAGGACTTGCATTTTATATTGCGCAGTGCTTCAACTACTTCTGGAAAGTAGCGACCTAACTGCTGACCGCTTTTGGAACGCAGATCTAGTTCAGATCCTTCTCGAAATGCTATGCATCTAAATCCGTCCCATTTTGGCTCGTATTGCCATTCTTCTCCACTTGGAATTTTTGCAACCAATTGAGCTTCCATTGGCGCATAAGCGTGATCAAGTTTTTTCGGTTTTTCAGTCGGCATAATTATTTCCGTTTTTTGAGGCGACGCGCGTCTCATACGAAAGTTCCGTTATGCTTTGACGTAGCCGGTAGGAGCTCTATTAGCTTATTTCAACCGCTACGCGTTTTAGATCATTTTTTAATTCACGCATTGTTTGATAGCGATCGTCTGGATCCTTCTCCAAAGTTTTTTGAATAATTCTCTCAATTTCATCAGGAAATTTGTTGTCGGGAAGAATTTCTCGGCAGGCTCTCGGAGCTTCATTTAAATGTCGAAATAGAGTTGCAAGAGTGCTGTCGTCCGGAAATAGATGCACACCTGTCAAAGTTTCAAACATCAGACATCCCATCGAATAAATGTCAGATCTACAATCGACTGATTGCCCTCGGCATTGTTCTGGACTCATAAATGGAGGGCTCCCGAAAATTTCTCCATTGAGAGTCAAGCTGGCGCGATTTTTGTTCTCCACATGTGTGTCTTTAGCAATTCCAAAATCAATAATTTTGACTTTTGGTGCTCTTCCTTGACCGTCATCGATTAGCATTATGTTGCTTGGTTTGAGGTCTCGGTGTATTACTCCTTTGCTGTGTGCGTAGTCCAGGCCATCACAGATTTGAAGGAAGATTGGTAATGCACTTTCAAGATTGAGTTCTGAATTTTCAACGATAAGTTCACGAAGGGTTTTTCCTTCAATATATTCCATTATGAAATACGGCTGACCACGTTTGGATATGCCAAAATCGTAAACAGACATAAGATTGTCATGTCGCAAAGAGCTAGCTGTTTCAGCCTCCCTCTTGAATCTTTTTACTAATGCAAAATCGCTAGATAGCTTTGGGTTCAAAATTTTTATTGCCACTGTTCGATCAAAATAGCGGTGGTGCGCTTTGTAAATGATGCCGCCACCTCCACGTCCAATGCATTTATCAATCTGATATTTGTCTTCAAATATGGTGTCGTGCAAATCAGTGTCGGTTATTGGAGCGAGAAAACTTCCGTCTTCAGGACACAATTTGATAGTCGTATCGTACGTTTTCCCACATTCATCGCAGTGATGTGACGCGATAGCATCGGTCGGTTTTTTTTGCATATTTGCGAAAATATCTTTCGCTAGCGCCGATTGTCCAAGTTTTTCAATGACTATTTTCATGCGCGAAT
>JACMKL010000593.1 GCA_014380105.1 Candidatus Melainabacteria bacterium | reverse complement strand
GTTGAGATTTTTCTTCAAACTCATCAAGTTGGTGCGCTAGATAAAGTGCGCGTTTTACTTCATCAGCGGATTGATATCTGTCCGCAGGATCTTTGGCGAGCAATTTTCGGACTACACGCTCTAATCCAGGGGAATAATCACGTCCTAAAGACGCCTCTTTCATAGGGAGTGGTTCTTTCCCAAGATGGAGGATCATTGTTTCTATAGGAGTTTTTCCGATAAACGGAGGTGTTCCACATAGTGACTCGTAGAGAGCGCAACCAAGGCTATATAAGTCGGAACTGGGGGTGAGATTGTCGCCGCGAGCCTGTTCTGGACTCATATAGAGTGGGCTGCCGATCATTTCGCCAGTGCGAGTTAAGTCGAGTGAGCTGGCGTCATTTTTATGATCAATAATGCCAAACTTCTTGGCTATACCGAAATCAAGAATGACAGCGCGACAGGTTTCTGCTAATTCACCAGACCGATCTGCAACAGCAGAATCTGAAACCTTCGAACTGCTTGGGGAGTAGATCATGATATTACTTGGTTTTATATCGCGATGCAGAAAGCCCTTTGAGTGCGCATGGCTGAGACCATTCAATACTTGCCGAAACACTGAAACAACTTGCTCAGTATCAATCGGACCACTTGCAATAATGCTTGCTAGTGTCTTTCCTTCGATCAATTCCATGACCATGAAGGGCTGTTTTTGCCATATTCCGAAATCGACGATGCTCACTAAATTTTGATTTTCTAACGTTGCCATTGTCCTGGCTTCACGCTCAAAACGGCTGGCTAGCTGCTCAGTGATTAGATCCGCTGGAATAATTTTGAGGGCATAAATTTTGTCAATTAGAATCTGGCGTACTTTGTAGACCGCGCCCATTCCGCCAGTTCCGAGATGTTCAAGAATTTCGTACTTCTCTGCAAAGAGCGTACGCTTCTTAAGCTCTTTTGTGGTTGTGACGAGCTTTGTGCCGTCTATCATGCAAAACGAACTGTCGTTGCCGTATTCGATTCCACAAGTTGGACAGTAAGAATAGCTTCCTAAAGGCGAGGAAGTTATTTCAATAAAATTCTGCTCCTGGCTCATGTGTTATCAAACCGGGAAAAGTGCCGCCCCCGAAATTTTATACCCGGCAGGACTACTCTGTGGACATCAACGGAATAATCGTCCGAAAAACACGGGTTTTTCAACCGGAGGAAATTTTCGCTCCCTTCCGTTGCCTCATGCGGGTTTTAAGAGTTTTCGCGTTCTAAATCGGCAAGGATTTTTTTGTCTGCTTCGGAAAGATCTAATCGCTCTAATAGATCGGGGCGTCGCAGCATTGTTCTTAAAAGTGACTGTTCATGTCGCCATTTTGAAATCTTTTTGTGGTCGCCTGAGCGCAAGATTTCGGGGACTGACATTCCTCTAAATTCAATTGGTTTGGTATATTGCGGACCTTCTAGTAATCCGTCTTGAAAGGATTCTTCGTGAACAGATGCAATTTTTCCAAGCACTCCAGGAATTAGCCTTCCGACTGCATCAATGACTACGAGTGATGCCAATTCTCCACCTGTCAGGACGTAATCACCGATGCAGATTTCTCTAGTTGCCAGAGTTCGAATGCGTTCGTCAAAGCCCTCATAGTGACCACAAAAGAAAGCAATTTCGGAGTGCTCTGAGAGCTCCTGGGCGATTTTTTGAGTAAAAGGTTCTCCCTGAGGGCTCATCAGAAGTACAGGCATATTTGCCCGCGTCTCCTCTTCGATAGATTCAAAAGCGGCGAAAAAAGGCTCTGGTTTTAAAACCATGCCTGCGCCACCACCATAAGGAGAGTCGTCCACTTTTTTATATTTGTCAGCACAAAAATCGCGCGGATTATAAGTTTTAACTGCTAGTTTTTCAGCCTTCATTCCTCTACCGATCACACTTGTCGAAGTGTAAGTAGAAATGAGTTCTGGGAAGAGGGTTATGACGTGAAACGTTAGCATTGGCGAAGCTTTCGGGAGAAAATTTGGAGATGTTCTGGAGTGTATCAGACTTTAGTTCTGGAACTGTTCTTAAAGTGCCAATAGCTTTTGCATTAGTTCATGTGAATGGCGCTAAGTGATTAGTAACTTAACGGTGCTAGGTGCCGCGATTGCGGTTTCTACCACTGCTTGCGTTGATAACGTCCGAAAAATACAGATTTTTCGTATCGACGCGAAATAGAACATTGCGCTTAGACCAGGATTTGCTTAGTTTGAGTTATCTCCGATTTCTCTTTCAAAAAGCCTGCAATAAAAGCTCAAAGACATAAAAACACTCACCACTTAGAACTTTTCTCGCTGCTGCTTGCTGCAAGTAACAATTCGGACTCACTATTAAAATAAAAACGTTATGACTAAACCGCATCCCTTAATTATTCAAGCCGGCAAGCTTCGCTCCCAGATTCAACTGGCGGACGGTGTCGGAAAAATCGCAGAGTCTCTTCTTGGTGGAATGCTCAGCATCGAAGAAGATGAAAAACTTCCTTCGGCACTTCGCCAAATCGGACGTTCTGCGATACAGGAAATTGGCGAAATCACAACGAGCGAAATCAATCTCGTTAAGGAACGTCTCCACAAACTTCTCGAACAATGCACGACCAATGCTGAATTGGACGAGACCGAAGCCTCTATGATCGATCTCGACATCACCGGGCGCGCCATCGCTCAAATCACTCGCTTGGGCAATGTCGGACCCAACCTGGTGAAAGCGCTTGAGCACCTGCCGAAACTCTCTTCGACAGCGCTCGGCGATTTCACTACACGGGTTGCTGACGCGATGCGTTTGCTTTCCGTGCGGTCGTAAAGGCATTGTGATTCGGTGTCAACTTTGAAATAGTTTTAGAGTCAATCATGCAGAGAAAAAGAATGGCACAGGCAGAGAAATCTTCTGTGCCATTTTTTATTATTCTCGTCTCCTGTTTGGTGTAGTATATTTTCGATTTGAAATTATTTGGGCATGCACCAAACTAAGTAGACAGCGCCGTTTTCAGGACTAGAATCTTTGAGTCATAAGAGATCGTGATTGTCGATTTCTTTGATGACTTTTGCTGGATTGCCGGCGGCAAAAACATTTTCTGGAATTGATTTGGTAACAACTGAGCCTGAGCCAATCACGCTGTTTTTTCCAATTTTCACTTTTGGACAAACTATTACGCCGCCACCCAACCAGACGTTGTCTTCGATCCAGATTGGTGCGGCAAGTTCTCGGCCTGAATTGCGAAGCGTGGCACCGAGAGGGTGGTAAGCAGTGTAGATTTGCACATTTGGTCCGAACATAACATCGTTTCCAATTGTGATTTCATTGCAATCGAGTAGTACACAATTGAAATTCATGAAGACTGTGGAGCCAAGGTAAATATGTTTCCCATAATCACAAAAAAATGGTGGTCTGATCTCTACGTTGCCTCCGAAGCGACCGAGTAATTTTTCCAGGATTTTCTGACGTAAGGTATTGTCGTTAGGATGAGTCAGGTTGAATTCGTAGAGTAGTGAGCGCGCGTTTAAGCTCAAGCTGCTGAGCTCAGGGTCTGAGGGCAGATACATCTCGTTTGCTAGCATAATTTCGCGTTCGCTTTTCAATGTAGACTCCAAATTTTTAGTGGATTTCCTACACTGTATTTGCCAAGTTTTTAAAAAATCGAACCTTATATACTATCCATTATAATAAAGATAAATGGAAAAAAGATGGGCGACGAAGAATGTTGAGTTCTTCGTGCCCATCCAAGTTCTAGCCAGCCGTCGCGCGACGCATCTCTTCGAGGTCGAACTTCGGCGTGCGATCCATCTTCACGAGACCGTTTGCCTCCTGGTAGGTGTCGGTAAACTGCGTATAGCAGAAGCCGGCGAACACGGAGACGCGGTGTATGGCGTGCATCAGATGCACGTATTTATCCCGCAGTTCCTCGGGTGTGCGAGCCACTGAATAGCCCCACGAACTTTCGTCCGGCGACAACTTGATGCCACCAAATTCGGTGAGCATCACAGGCAGTCCATCGCGCTTCAGACCTTCGAGAAGGAGAAGGCGCGAGCCTGGTCTCTCCAGATCGAGAGCGGTGTCCATCCGCGAAACGTCGTTGATGTACCGACCTTCGATCACGTCCGGATTGTGGTGATAGTCATGGATGGCGATGATGTCGGTGACATTCATCTCCCAACCATCGTTGCCAATCACCGGACGCGAGCCGTCGAGTGAGTGCGTCAGGTGATACATCGCGGCGACGAAGCGACGCTGAGCATCTACCTGCGAAAGGCTCGGCACACCCCACGATTCGTTAATCGGAACCCAGGCGACGATGCAGGGATGGCTGCTGTCGCGCTTGATTGCTTCCACCCACTGGCGACTGACCCGTTCGACCGTCTTGTCGTTGTAGGCGTAGGCACTCGGCATTTCCTCCCAGACGTAAAGTCCGAGTTTGTCTGCCCAGTACAGGAAGCGCGGCGATTCGATTTTCTGGTGCATGCGCACGCCGTTGAAGCCCATCGCTTTGATGAGCTCAACGTCCTTCTTCAGCGCTTCGTCGTTCGGAGCAGTCAAGCCGCTCTCTTCCCAGTAGCCCTGGTTGAGAACAAGTTTCAACTTTTCCGGACGGTCGTTGACGCAGAAGCGGTCGCGCTGGATTTCGACGGAACGGATAGCCGTGTAGCTTCCGACCGCATCCAACACATTGCCCGAAGAATCACTCAGCGAGACCGCTGCGTCGATCAGTTTCGGGTTGTGCACACTCCAGAGCATGCGATTGCGAATGTCGTCGATGC
>JACMKL010000073.1 GCA_014380105.1 Candidatus Melainabacteria bacterium | reverse complement strand
TACTTTTGCGGAGGATATAACCGCAACTGATAAATCATTTGCAAATCTCGGCCATTTGCAAAATTTACACTATTTAGATTTAAACAGTACGGACATCTCAGATGCAGTGATTGAAGAGATCAATAAGTTGCCGCTGCTAGATAATTTAAGAATCGGCGGCACTAATATCACGGCAAACGCAGTCATACAGCTAAAACTTTTAAAAAAATTGAAAACTTTGGGAATAAAATTTATAGATAATCCTTCATTGATTTTAGGTGAATTACGAAATTCTGAAATTATTGAAGAACTTGAATGCGGCGCAGCTTCTTTAAATGAACACGACATCGAAACTCTGACAACAATGAAAAATCTTGTCTCGATCGACTTGTACAAAGCAAGTGCCTTCAACAATACATCTCTCAAGAAACTAACGAAATTAAAACGTCTCAAATTTTTAGACCTTCGACAAACCGCCGTGACAGCAGAATCCTTCCCGATTTTTGCGAAATTTGAAAAGTTTGAAAGTTTAAAAATCGACGATGCCTTATGGAATCTAAGCGAAATAACTTTATTTAGAAAAATGTATCCCAAAATTCGATTGCAAGTTGATGAGATTAAGAGCTCTAGGCGTTAGCACTACTAGTAAAGGTATAAAGAATTCACGGCTTGCTAGCGTGAGGCTCCACATTCTTCACAGAGGGAACAACTGGAGCCGTCTGTTTATCGGGCACAGCCGTGGCAGGAGTTGCGGTAGTTGGAGTCGCTCCAACTGGGTAGCCAATTTCAAGCAAGTCCTTTTCCAGATGAGGATAGTTTCGTTCTGAATCCAGTGCCTTATACAGTTCTTTCGTCATCGGCTCGTGAGCAAACACTCGTTGAATAGTGGCAGCATCAACTTTCTTCTGACGAGATTTTTGGATCCATTCAGCATAAATTTTTGAGTCAGCGCTTAGTGGTGAAAGAAGGTCATCGGAGCCGTCGTGAGTTGTCCAACGATTGGGTTTTCTAGTCGGCCAAACTATTGGACCAATGTGCCATCTATCGTCGTCTTTCTTCCGCCAAATTACAAAAGTAGCATTGCTAGTTTGAAAATTTGGTTCAGCCAGGAACGGTCTGAATTCTTCAGGGAAGCCTTTCAACAAGCCAGGGTATAGTTTCATCCCATGCTGCGTTTCGAGGTCATAGGGGGCCACTTGAGGATTCATGGTGGACTCTTCATCATGCCCTTTGATGACGCAGCCATGGGGCGAGAACCAGACCACCAGGTTGTCGTGACCTTCCCAATCAATCAAGAAAGCCTTTTCTCCATCTTTCTTGGCCCAGCGTTGGTGAAATTCCAAATTACCGCTGGCTTCTTTGTGCATGCGGTCTTCGTATATCAAATCGAGCGCTGCCAATGACCGGCAGACGCTGACGAGCGTATCGATAGCAGGCAGCTTTTCTAGAGTCTGGGTCGTCGCAGGCTCTTTGACCATTCTGCTGAAAGCTAAACGCCCGTCGTCTTCGCCAGCGTCTTCCATAATTCCGCAGCTGTTCAGCGAAAGACCTATAGTGAGTGCAAGGCAAGTTGCCAGAAAAGTACGAGTTCTGTAATGCATTTTTGATCTCTCCCCACCAGATGATCATCGCATAATTTCAGCTAAAATTCGGTTAGCGACGTCCACTCACTTCAAGTTGGCGTTCTTGAGATTTCGACTCTTCAATGATTTCTCTGTCCATCCTGGCTCTGGTGGCAACGTGTAAGCCCACCAATCGAGCAACCAAAATGGCAAGATAAAGTTGACCGGTCACAGCTTCAATCATCGAGCACGAGCGTGCTAAACGACTGATTGGCACCATGTCACCGTAACCGACTGTCGACAGAGTGCAAAAGCTAAAATAAGTGAATAGCGGATAATTGTATTCTCGCGAAAGAATTTCATTGCCATGTTTAACAAGATTCGTACTGTCACGATAAGCATTCGGGTCTCCAGCTGCCACCATCATGTGTAACATGGCAAAACAGAGTCCAAGCAAAATAAAAACGCAAACTCCACCGCAAATGCGATTGCTGGTCATTTCGCCCTGGAGAATGTCTTCCAACATTATGCGTCCGACGTTGGCGAAGAAAAATAAGATGACAGCGTATGTCAGGTAATGCAAATAGAGTGGATCAAAAGGCATCATCTCCGCAAAAAATCCGAGTCCCCAGAGAGCACCAGCGGCACCGGCAAGAACAAGTGTTTTTGCGTCCATGCCGCTGCGATTACTGACGGCGACGCTCGCAGTCCAGAGAGTTACGAACATCAAAGTTCCAACCAACATCCTTGCCCAAAAGCCATGTTCGATGATTGGTGCAAGCACAGTTAAACTGACGATACTGGCTAGCAAGCCGTAATATCGCTTTGAGTACAACTCTTTTGTCAGTCTCATGGTATTGGCAGGCATGGCTAAACCACTGCAAGGGCGTACGGTTCAGCGATTATCCCGGATAGTCAAGCTGCTCGTATGAGGGGCTTGTAATTTATGCTCCAATTTAATGACTTGTCAGTTTTAAACCAACCAGACCAATCACTATAAATAGAGCACTGGCAAGCCTTGCAAAAGAAATCGGTTCAGAAAAATAAATTAGTCCAATAATGAACGAACCGATCGCTCCGATCCCAGTCCAAATTGCATAAGCAGTGCCTAGTGGAATTTCTTTCATAGCAAGTGCAAGCAGCATCATACTGGCTATTATCGCCACGACAGTAACCGAATAAAGCCACGGTGAAGGGCTTTGCGAGCTTACCTTCAGTCCTACCGCCCAAACAATTTCAAATAAACCAGCCAAAAACAAAATCAACCAGGACATAGTGCCTCCAAAGCGGGCCGTCCCAATCGTTTCGCAGACCGGGTCGTCCCGGTGTAAGCATTATATCAAAGTCTGTGGATTGTTGTCAGTGCGGCATTGAGGAGGAGTCGACCGTATCTGAATCGAGGATTTGAAACTTTGCCTTGATAGACTGAATACATTGGTTTTTTGGGTCTCCGGAAGTGCAAAATAAATTGTTCAGCTCCCTTAAATCGGCACTTACGATTGCCCTATCAGTGCTGTGTATTTGTCCGTCGCAACACGCGTACTCAGCGTCGACTATTCCTGTAGAAGTGTTCGAAATTGAGAACAAAATTTTTGGCAATCGCACTTTATTCGTTAGTAAAGACACAGTCAAAGTAATGATTACCCGAGACCAAGTGGTGATTCAGTCAAAAGCTCCATATTCCGAAGTCGTAATTTTCAACAACCGCTCGCGTATGATTCATAGAAACAATGCTGCCAAATCTATAAGTGACATTCGCGCTATTGGAGAAATGCTGTCAGATTTCAACGGCATTCAGATCATCTGGAGACCCCATGGAAAGCAAGTCTTACAGGGTGTCCCATGCAACGTTTATCTCGCCGAAATTATTCACGAAAAGAATAGAAATAATCAGGCAGACACTGGCGACTGGAGAAAATATTGGACCCGCATAGATGTGGGCAATACCTCCAAAGCACAAGGTGAGATTATTTCGGCAGCATGTGGATCTCCGGCAATTCCCGGCATTCCGCAGCGTCTAGAATATTTCGGCGCCGAAACTGATTTTAATGTTTCCTTTCTGGCGCGCTCAAATATTGATAGCAAGAAAAAAATATTGCGTGTATTGCAGTCCACAAAATCATACAAACATGTCGACTTACCAGCAAATACGTTTGCTATTCCGACCGATTACAAATTCAAAAAAGATATTACAAAAGTTTTGCTTCCGGGCAACAGCAGGAGTTCTCTCAAAGACATGAAAATGAGTCCAGATTTTCTGTTTGAGACAAAATAAAATTACTTTTTTTGACTTTTCATTTTTCCAATTGTTTTCAAAAACTCTTCGCTGTTTATAAATGCAATACCTTTGCTCTTCATCAGATCAATTGCTGATTTCACTCGATTTGAAGGGAGGTCAATTCCTCGTATTGCATCTTCAACGACAAATACTTTATAGCCCAATTTGACTGCATCAAGAGCGCTTTCTTTAACGCAATAATTGGTGGCGAGTCCGGTTACGAAAAGATTTTCTATGCCTTTTTTCTTGAGTACCGTGTTTAATTGAGTAGCTTCTGCGCCAGTACAATCGTTGAAAGCACTAAATGAATCTACATCTGGTGACATTCCTTTCCTGAACACTTCATTTATTTTCTCAGTATTTAGCCCATCAAAAAACTGCGCACCGCGAGTGTTTTCGATGCAATGCATTGGGAAAAGTGGTTGATCATAAAATTCAGTTTTCAAAAAGTCGCCTATTTTTTTATTAGCATGATTAATGGCGAAACTAATATGATCGGCGGGATGCCAGTCTTGGCTTGCCACCACAAATGGAAAAATTTCCATCAGCTGATTGATTACAGGAACTATTTTCTCTCCGTCCGGAACCGGCAACTCACCGTCGTGACCAAATCCTTTTTGAGCATCAACAATTAGCAATGCTGATTTCGACAAATTTTCAGGAAGAACAGGAGGATCAGCTGATTGAGTAGCAGCGTTAGCCGGGTCCTCACCGTTTTTTTGTTTTACATTTTTGGAACTAGAATTTGATGAATCTTGAAATGTCCTGGTTATACTTTTGGAAGCCCGATTGAGCAGAGGGTCTCGTTCTTTAAGAATGAGGTCAGTTTTCAACTCATGCAAACTTAGCTCTAGACCCACCGGATATTGATGCGGATTTAGAAGACGCTTGTAGGTGAAATGGAATTTCTCAAGTTGCGCTTTAACAAACTGTTTTGAGGCTTCAATGGTCGGAACATCATAAATCTGACGACCGCCTGCAAAAATAGGTAGCAAGAGGTCTTGATATTTGGCATCCCCAGCAATACGTTTGCGCCTTGTCATATCAAGAGGGTCAACAATAATGGGCACTTTACTAGCTGGCATTTCAATATCAAAAATCATGTCGCCGACATAACCGTCAGCGTTACTGAAACGCCTGACTTGATGTATGCCCGGGTTAGAAATTTTGACTGCTTGCTCAGAGAGTTTGACTTTGTAGTCCCAATTTCCTGCTGCATTTTTTATTGCAGAGAGTTTGTAGACTCCGCCCAATGCTGGCTGGTCGAAAGCTGTCACTAGTTTCGTTCCAACACCCCAAACACTGATTTTTGCATTTTGAGCGTTCAAACTATCGATGATTTTTTCGTCCAGGTCATTGCTGGCGATAATGGCGGCATCCTGAAATCCAGCTTCGTCCAACATCTGCCTGGCTACGATACTGAGATAAGCAAGGTCGCCAGAATCAAGACGAATACCTAAAAATTTGTGACCATTAGCCTTCAACCAATGAGCCGCCTCAATGGCATTTCGAACACCATCAATGGTGTCATAGGTGTCGACCAGGAAGACGCAATTATTAGGCATCGCCCGGGCGTAAGCCTTAAATGATTCAAGCTCATCGTCAAAAGACATAACCCAACTATGAGCATGGGTGCCACTGACGGGAATTCCAAATAGCTTGCCAGCCAGAACATTTGAGGTTCCGTCACAGCCGCCGATATAGGCAGACAGACTGGCAGTCAGGCCGCCGTCGATACCCTGGGCACGACGCAGACCGAATTCTAAAATGCTTTGCTCCCCGGCTGCTTCTCGTATTCGAGATGCTTTGGTGGCAATCAAAGTTTGAAAATTGAAAATTGTAAGTAGGGCAGTTTCTAATAATTGACACTGAATGATCGGACCGCGCACGCGGATAAGTGGCTCGTGGGCAAATACTACGGTACCGTCAGCGACTGCATCAATGTCCACGCTCATGCGCATTGAAGCGAGATAATCTAAGAAGCCCTGCTCGAAGAGCGGGCTGTCATCGTGACCTTTTAGAGTTTGAAGATATTTGATATCACTTTCGTCAAATCTAAAATTGCTAATAAAGTCAACTACCGTCGACAATCCGCAAGCAATTGCATATCCGCCACCAAATGGATTTTTTCTAAAGGATGCATGAAACACCGCTTCCTTAAGATGACTGCCATTTTTCCAATGCGCATAAGCCATCGTCAACTGATAAAGGTCAGTGAGAAGACTTAGAGACTCTCGATACAACCTGTATAAAGCCACTGCATGATCCTTTATTTGGAGTCCGAATCTTTCTGAGGCTCTTCCTTTTTCTTGGCAGGAGCAGCAACCGCCATGATTGTTGGCACATAAAGTGCCAAACAAATCACAGTCAAAACTGAAATAGGTCCATTTGGGTCAACGCTTACCGGCCACAGTTTGCGCAAAACAAGCCAAAGTGCAGGCACTGGAATTAGCCAGAACATCAGCCACAATGCGATCGGCAAATCAGCGATTTTTTCGGGTAATTTATAACGCGTTCTGGTCGTAATCAATTCAAATATAAGCTTAAGTGCCACCATAATTAAAGTGGCCAGAGCACAGATGTAGCTATCAAACCCTTTTAGCGTGCTAACCCAACCAGCAAAAATGGCGCCTACCACGAAAAAGAGAACAAACCGCATCAATGATGGCGGGTCTTTGATTTTTCGTCCCTTGTAGCGGTCTTGATACGACATTTATTTTTTAATTACCGGAGGAGCTGCGCCTTTTAAAATAGCCTCGATTTTAAGCGCTTCAGGAGCGCGATTAGCAAGTCTCAAATAGAGTGCATAAGTTCGCAACACCGAGGCTTCAACAGGTGTTTTGCCGCCATCGACCAGAAGCGCAACCGATTTTTTGAACCAGCTGTCAGCATCAGCGACTTTGCCTTCTTGGACTGTTCTCATCGCTTTAATACTATAAGCCTGTGCGAGGTTCTGGTTGACCACTTTAATAGAGGGGTCAATCTTATGCGCTTTTTCCAAGCGCTCGAGCGCTAACTCTAAATTGCCAGCGTTAATAGCTGATGCACCTTCATTATTGAGAGTGAGCGGATTAGTGGTATCAGTGGCAGTGACAGCCGCAACCGCTGGTGGCTTAATCGTTATGTCATCAGAATAAAGATGCTTCAAAGTATTTTTGTCACGTGCG
>JACMKL010000592.1 GCA_014380105.1 Candidatus Melainabacteria bacterium | reverse complement strand
GATTATGCGCTTTGTGCAATTAGTGCCCTCGTCCACGACGTGCTTGCTCTAGTTGGCATTTTTGCTTTGCTCGGGTATTTTTTAGGCACCGAAGTGGACAGTTTGTTTATTTCGGCAATCTTGACCGTAATTGGCTTCTCTGTTCACGACACGATTGTTGTGTTTGACCGCATACGCGAAAATGTCAAATATGTCGGCAGCAGGACTACGGATGCCGCGACTGGTCAAGAGAGAAAGAAGACTTTCGGCGACATTACCAACGACAGCGTCAATCAAACACTGGCACGTTCTCTGTATACTTCTCTCACGGTTATCATCACGCTTTCAGCGCTTTATGCTTTGGGTGGAGGAACAACTAAAGACTTCGTATTGGCAATGTTGCTGGGGATCATTTCCGGAACTTACTCTTCAATTTTCAACGCAAGCTGCTTGCTAATTATGTGGAGAGAAAAATTCGGCTCTGGTCCTAAGAAAGTAAAAACAGCTTAGACCTGACTACAAAAGGATTGTTTTCATGGACGAATCAGACAACGAGCAAGATCTAAACGACGAGCAAAAATGGGACATCCTTACTCGTCCTGAAAAGCTCGGGGAAATTTTGCTCAAACACGGCAAAATAACGCTCAAGCAATTAGAAGATTTGATCAAAGAGCAAGAGAAATCCGGAATGCCATTTGGTGAACTGGTTTTAGCAAAAGGCATTATGACTCGCGAAGACCTGATGAAAGCTCTCGACTGGCAGCATAGAAGCGACCAGGTGATCATCGAGTCGTTGACAGAAATGGTCAGCAAGCAAAGTAAGGATGATGACGACGAGGTATAAACCACATCGTCTCAGGTCGCTCAAATGAAATTCAAAGAAAAGACTGCTTACATTACAGGTGGTGGCTCCGGAATTGGGAAAGCCACAGCACTCGCATTTGCTGCCGAAGGCGCAAACGTCGCCATCGTTGATATAAATGCCGAGGGCGCGCAGCAAACCGCCTCTGAAATCGAAAAATTGGGCGGCAAATGTCTCGCCATTGTCGGCGACATATCATCACCGACGCTTGTAGAAAACAGTATCAAAGACACCATTGCTAAATTTGGTGGACTCGATTTCGCATTCAATAACGCGGGCTGCGAATTTGTAGCACCATTATTAGAGACCTCAGAGTCTCAGTGGGATGAAGTGATTGACACGAATCTCAAGGGCACATTCATGGTCGCGAAGCATGCTGCCGAACATATGGTCCGTCAGAAATTCGGCGTTATCATCAATAATGCTTCTGACGCCGGCTTGCGTGGCATTCGGCTGAATGCTGCCTATAGCACGTCAAAAGCAGGCATTATCCATCTGACCAGATCGATTGCACTCGATTATGGCGCTTACAACGTGCGCTGCAATTGCATCTGCCCAGGCTGTATCAAGACACCTCTTTGCGAACGCTTTAACGCTGAAGTAGGAGCGCGCAAAGGCAAATCTGGAGAAGAAGTGTTGGAGGCTTTTGTGAAGGCGAATATTCCAATGCAACGTGTAGGCATGCCTGACGAAGTAGCATCCGTGGTTCTTTTCTTGTGCTCTGACGACGCGCGCTATGTCTCAGGGGCAATCATTCCAATTGATGGCGGACTGACGGCCGGCATGTAGCATGCCGATGCCGATAACATGCGCTTTTGCAAAACTAGTAGTAATACCAGAGCAACTTTTCCAAGAAAGAATTTGAATTCCAAATCATATGCAACGCAATAGGTGCATAGAGCGTTTTCGATTTTTCGAAAATAAGCGCAAACAGCATTCCCATTCCAATGTATACGAAAAATGCACCCATATCACCATGTGCAATTCCAAAAATAGTCGAACTGATTAAGCCTGCGTAGACAAAATTCATACGAGTTCTTAGCCAGGCAAAGAGCATTCCACGAAACAGGATTTCTTCAAAAATTGGACCAAGCAGACAGGTTATCGATACAACACAAATCATCAAAAATGGATTGTGGGTAGAAATTGCAGTTACGACCACGCCTCGAATTGGATTGTAGGCATTGATATTGTCACCGGTCATAAGCCTGACAGCAAAATCAGAGAGATAGCTGAAGACAATTGCTACCATAAAGAAAGATAGGACTAATTGAACAGTCGACTGCCATTCCACTTTGGTCAAAGCCTTTAGATGTAGCCCTTCTACAAGAGTCATCCGCCCCGGTTTTAAGACCTCAGACTGAATAAACCATACGGTCAATATCAAGATCACTGCTTCAGAAAAAAGTTTGTTGATGAAAATTCTGCTAATTCCATCTCCTAATCCAATTCCGAATCGCGGGTTAAGCAACAAACTGATTGGAATTTGCATATAAAATGCCCAGATAATAGTGCCCCAGGCCCCTTTAAAGCCCCACGGAACTGCAGTCCATTTATCTATGAGGGCCGGTCTTCGCCGTTTCAAGTAGAGGACTAAAATAATCACTCCAATCAAAAAATAGCTACTCGAGACTATTGTTATTAAAAGAACACGCGACGTGTAATGACTATTGAGCAGCAAAATCCGGTTCTGAACTTTAGTGCTTTCTGGCGTAGATCCAAATGTCTTTGCAATGCGGATTCTAAGCTGATCTGCATACCACTGAGAAGGTAAAACTTCGGGACTAAAGAGCTTCTGCAATTCTGCATCTTGGAGTCGCTTATCCGAATAGATCTTCTCAATTAAGAAATGCCATGAAGTTTCCTTGATTTTATTGTCTTTGAAATAAGCTTCTATCTTTTTTGCAGGTTCCTTTCTTTCATGCTCAACAACATCAAGAGCCGTAAGGATTAAGAGCAGTTCGGACTTCTCGCGTTGAGCAGCTTCTGCTTCATATTCTT
>JACMKL010000591.1 GCA_014380105.1 Candidatus Melainabacteria bacterium | reverse complement strand
GCAAGACATCATCTCTATCGCCATTGCGCCGGTGGTGTTTTTCGGCTTCTTAAACATGATCGGTATCAAAGAACCGGCAAAAATCGTACTTGCAGTGGCGATTTTTCACTTTTCCCTACTTCTTGTCATGGATGTCTGGGGCTTGAGCATGGCGTTCTCGACCGGCGCAGACTTCGGACGAGTATTCCAGGGTACAGGCCAGATTTCGCCAATAAATATGATGCAGGGCTTCGCAGCTGCCTTCTTGGGCATTACCGGATTTGAGGCTGCCGCACAGATCGTGGAGCAATTGCGCACACCGACCTGGTTAACTCTTAGAAAAGTCTATTTGGCTGTCGTTGCTTTAGTAGGTATAACGGCACCACTAACATCTTATCTCTGCATTGTTTTGCTCAGTCCGGCTCAAATGCATACATACTCGGACAATTTGCTTAGCGGTCTGGCGTTTGCCGAATTCGGCAGACCAGGACAAATTGTTTTGGTTCTTGACGCCTGCCTGATTTTGTTTGCGGCGGTTAACACTTCATATGCAGGCTGCATCGGCTTGTGCACAACCATGGCGAAGCAAGGAAATTTACCAGCCTTCTTCCTGAGGCGCTGGGCAGACGACGCACCCTGGCCAATTAATAAATACCGGGATCGGCTGCCCTACTTTCAAGGCTATCCAAACTGCGCTCTTATTTTTATGCTCGTCAGCATTTTGATGATTGTGCTATTGAAAGGAAAAATCGACGCACTGGCAACTGTCTACGGAATGGCGTTTTTAGCCGTCATGATGTCTTACTGTCTCGGGGTTATCCTCCTGAGAGCACGAATGCCTCTGAAGGTGGCACGCTCGCCGTATCGTACGCGTTGGATATGGCACGTCGGCGAATTGAGTATGCCTGTCCCTGCAGTAGTGGGACTGATTACATTAACTTTTGCCGAAGCTGTTCTTTTCATTTTTTCAGAAGAAGCAAAAATTTTAGGCTTATCAATCTTCCTGATGGTTTTAATGGTCACAGCCTTTTACCGCCTTGGAGTGCTGGAAGGACGTTTGCAGCACTTGCCTGACTTAAGATTAGGTCTTGGCAAATTTCAAGATGTAGATGTTTTACCTGACGACCTGCCGGCCTACGTGCTCTGCACAGCAGGTGCGAAAGCGAGAAACCTCACGGTTCTTCTCCTTGACCTCCTCGAACACGAGAATCCCGGCGCTAAAGAAGTAATTATTTTCCACGCAGAAGAGGAGGCGGCACGGCGCGGTGTGGTCTTTGAATTGTTGCAAAGAGTGGTATCACAGCAAGTGGCACCCAAATTCAAAGACAGCGACCTCATCCTAACCGTTAAGGTACTGCCGGAAAGCCTGATAGATGGCATGATTCAGCTCAAGCGCTATAAGAAATTTAAAAAGATTTTCCTTGGCACAGGACAAGACCCAACCCAGGCACGTGAATTCGCCCGAGAGATTGAAACTAATACCGGAGTTCATGCTTGCGTAATTAATTCAGTTCCGCAAACCTAGGCCATAAGTTTCGACAATCGAGTAAAGTCATGAAAGCAAAACGCATAAGAAGTAAAGCACTGATTTAAGCAGTCGAACCAGTCAAAGTGGCTACTAAAAAAACTAGCGAATTATCTAAATGGTTGATGGAAGGTGCAAAGGCGAATACCGCTCAGCCTGTGCATCAGGATAGCTGGTGGAAGGTCATGTGCCTGACAGGTGTGGACTACTTCTCCACCCTGGGATATCAACCAGGTATTGCCTTCTTAGCTGCTGGGCTGTTGTCGCCAGTCGCCACCCTCGTTCTCGTCCTGATGACTCTATTTGCCGCCCTGCCAACCTATTTCGTGGTTGCGCAAAACAGTCCCAACGGGCAAGGCTCAGTCTCAATGCTCGAGCGCTTACTGCCGGGCTGGAAAGGCAAAACTGCAGTGCTTATCTTGCTCGGATTCGCAGCGACGGCCTTCATTATTACAATTACCCTGTCGGCTGCCGACGCTACAGCCCACATTATCGAATCACCTGTCATCCCTGATTGGGTGCACGGCCGAAACCGAGTAATGGTGACTTTGTTATTGCTGAGTTTACTCTCTGGAGTTTTCCTAAAAGGATTTCGAGAAGCAATCGGTGTAGCCGCAGTGATCGTCGCAATATATTTGTGTATGAATGCAGTCGTGCTTTTCGTCGCCTGCCAGCATTTGATGGATAACCCTGACACTTTTAGAAACGCCTGGGCCGCACTCTCACAAAGATACTCATCCCCATGGGAGATGGTGGCAGTCTCTTGCCTACTCTTCCCTAAATTAGCGCTTGGCTTATCCGGCTTTGAAACCGGCGTAGCCGTCATGCCTTTGGTCAAAGGCGACCCTGATGATGACGCCAAATTTCCAGCCGGTCGCATTCGTAATTCGAAGAAATTGCTCGCCGCCGCAGCGATTATCATGTGCTTTTATCTAGTTTTCTCAAGCATCACAACATCGCTTTTAATCAAGCCCGAACTTTTTACAGAAGGCGGAGAAGCAAACGGTAGAGCGCTGTCCTACCTCTGTCACAACTACCTAGGTCATGTCGTCGGCAGCTTCTATGACCTTTCAACAATTTCAATTCTCTGGTTTGCAGGCGCTTCTGCAATCGCTGGACTGCTGACACTGGTGCCGAAATATCTGCCGCGTTATGGCATGGCTCCTGATTGGGCGTTAGCAACCAGACCACTAATCATTTTCTTCTTCATAGTAGAAGCTGTGGTCACCATATGGTTTAAAGCCAACGTCGACGCTCAGGCGGGCGCATATGCGACTGGCGTTTTGGTTCTGATGACTTCAGCTGCTGTTGCCGCAACTCTGGCCATGTGGAAAAAAAGCATCGGTATCAGAATTAGTTTTGTTCTGATTACTGGCGTCTTCATTTACACACTGACTGCAAATACCCTACAAAACACAGAAGGCTTGCAGATTGCGTCCTTCTTTATCCTGGCAATTTTGGTTAGCTCGCTGATATCGCGCGCAATTCGATCTACGGAACTGCGCATTCAATCAGTATTGCTCGACGAGACAGCAGAAGGCTTCATTACCCAATCCACAAAAAGACATTGGGGTGAAGTGCGCATCCTCGCTCACCGTCCGGATGATATCAATTACGGTGTCAAAGAAGAATGGGCACGCCACGTCCACAGCATTCAACATCCGGAAGGCGATTTCATTTTTTTCGAAGTCACCACCGATGATACTTCAGAATTTATTGACGATTGCTTGGAAGTGAGAGGACAAATAATCAACGGCTATCAAGTCTTGAAGTGTACTTCTTCAGCTGTCCCGAACGCTCTCGCTGCGCTCCTGCTCTACATTCGCGACAAGACGCACAAAGCACCACACTGTTATCTAGGTTGGACAGAAGGTCACCCATTTACATACATCGTCAAATACATTTTCTTGGGTGAGGGCGAAACCGCACCCCTGACGCGCGAAATTTTGAGATCTGCAGAACCAAATTCGAAGAGACGACCGATCATCCACGTCGGTTAGAACAGAAAAAATTAGGTCAATCGAATGCATTCGGCTCAGCTTCGTTCTGACTCGTTTACTAGCGGGAAAGATGGGGTTCGCTGAACGGATACGTTGTAAGCCCTTAGAAATTAGCTGTTTACTTCATGTTCATGTTAGACATTTTCTCGCAGCTTTCGGCACAGGTGCGGCATTCGGCGGCGCAGTTTTTCATTTGTTTGTCTTCGGGCATGGCTTCGCAGCTCTTGGCACAGATCTTGCAGATTTCAGCGCAGAATCCGCATGATTTGGTGTGATTTTCGGAATTGCGGGATAGATACTCAGCGCTGGTTTTGCAAGCTTGGATGCAGTCTTTGAGCGTATTGATATGTTTTGCTTCGGCGTGCTTACCGCCTTTCTTCTTGCAGTAGGCAAGTGTGTTTTCGCACATTTTTTGGCATTTGCGGCATGTAGCCAGGCATGATTCCATTGTTACTGCTGTGGATTTAGCTTGAGCGGAAGCGGGCTGGATGGTGATGTTGGATGAGGCAGAGAGAGCAAAAAGACTGAACATCAACGTACATAGGACGAGAATTCTTTTCATGGATTGGACCTGTGATGAGAAAGTTATCTCGACGACTGCGGTTTGCCTTGAAAGTTCCTAGCATGGCCTTAAATCTAAAAGGCGGCAGATAAACTGGTCAAAAATGCCCCAGGAGTTCGAGTGCGTGAAGCTGGCAAAAATGGGAAATGAATCCTTCATGATTGACGTTGGTGTAGAATTTAGAGTCTGCCACCAGAATTCGCTACCCATCCAGCCCCGGCTCCGTCATCTTCAATGGATCGAGCAACGCATTTAATTCTTCTTCAGTGAGCTTCGTTTCTTTTCGTGCCACTTCTCGCACGGTCTCGCCACTGGCAAATGCGTGCTTCGAAATAGCGGCTGCTGCGTCGTAGCCAATCGCGGGCACAAGCGCTGTGCAAAGCGCTAAGCCATTTTCTACTTGCTCTGGACCGCGCTCAGTTGCTTTCAGTCCCTTTATACATTGCTCACTAAAATTCTTGGAAGCAGTGGCAAGTAAATCAATAGACTGCAATAAGTTGTAGGCCGCAACAGGCATCATCACATTCAATTCAAAATTACCCGATAGTCCAGCAATAGAAACAGTGGCGTCATTTCCAATTACTTGTGCGCAAACCATTGCCAGTGATTCAGCAATTACTGGATTTACTTTACCTGGCATAATCGAGCTACCGGGTTGAACTTCTGGCAAAGCGATCTCAGCAAAACCGGCACGAGGACCGCATCCCAACCAACGAATGTCGTTGGCAATTTTAAGCAAGCTCACAGCCACAGTTTTCAATTGACCGGATGCATCAACTATTTCATCGAGAGTGCTTTGAGCCTGAAAGTGATTTTCCGTTTCTCTCAATTCCAACTTTAGATGTGTACTTAATTTCGCAATCACCTTTCCAGCAAATTTCGGATGGGTGTTGATACCAGTACCAACTGCGGTGCCACCGAGAGCAACATCCGAGAGTCGCTCCGTCGCATATTCAAGTCTCTCCAATGCGCGTTCGACCTGACCAGCATAGCCTTCAAACTCTTGCCCCAGGCGAATCGGGGTAGCATCTTGCAAGTGAGTTCTGCCAGTTTTTACAACCGGCATAAATTCAACACTTTTCTCGCGCAGATTTTTCAGCAAGTCTTCTAGAGATGGTCTCAAGCGTTCATTGATGTCCAACAAAGCCGCGATGTGAATTGCTGTCGGTATGGCGTCATTCGACGACATTCCGAAATTTACATGATCGTTGGGGTGTACAAGCGCACGATCGCCGAGTTTCCCACCCAAAATTTCTATTGCTCGATTGGCAATGACTTCATTTGCATTCATGTTTGTTGAAGTGCCTGAGCCAGTTTGGAAGACATCCACAACAAAGTGTTTATCGAATTTTCCATCGGCAACTTCTGACGCGGCCTGTCCGATCGCACCTGCAACTTTTTCGTTCACATCCCCGAATTCTAGATTTACCTCGGCTGCAAATTTTTTGATTAGAGCTAGTGCGCGAATCAACGATCTTGAAAATCGCAATTCGCTGATCGGAAAGTTAAGCACCGCGCGCTGCGTGCTCGCACCATAAAAAGCTTCAGCGGGCACTTCCATCAGTCCCATCGAATCACTTTCTTTTCTCGTCAAAGCTTTGTCAGCCATATTTCTGCCTTCTGGGTTCGGGAGCACGATTATAGTCGGAACCACACGATTACATGTTCGTCCCACTTAGAGGAAGCGGAAGAGTGCGGGCGTTCCACTAACATCAGGATGTTTAAGAAATCGCTATGCAAGGGGAAAATTGCCAGACTGCTGAATAAAGTAATTAGTGAGACTAGAATGTCTAGGATTGAAGGGGCGACAAATCATGAATACACTCAGAACTCTCGTTTTTATGGGGCTGTTGACCGCCCTGATTGTGGGCGTAGGGGGTATTTTTGGCGGTCGGGAAGGCATGATAATTGCTTTCGTGTTCGCGCTCATTCTTAATGGCGGCAGCTATTGGTTTTCTGACAAAATTGCGCTTGCCGCCCACCAGGCTCAACCGATTGAACGGTCAGAAGCGCCAGTTCTTTATGAAATTGTCGAGCGGCTGGCAGCCAAAGCAAACATTCCGGTGCCTCCAATCTATTTGATTCCGACCGATTCGCCCAATGCTTTTGCGACTGGCCGAGACCCTGAGCACTCCGCAGTTGCCGTCACCGCTGGAATTTTACGGATGCTCAACGAAGATGAATTGGAAGGTGTCCTGGCGCATGAACTTGGACACGTCAAAAACCGCGACGTGCTCCTGACCACAATTGCCGCGGTCATGGCAGGCGTTGTGACAATGATTGCTCAGAATGGCTTGTACTTTGCCGGTTCGAGAGACCGGGGCGGAGCAAATCCAATCATTATGATTGCAGCCGCTCTGCTTGCACCATTTGCCGCCACACTTATCAACCTGGCGATCTCGCGCTCTAGAGAGTTCGAGGCCGATAAGACTGGTGCCGAACTCTGTGGGAAACCCATGGAATTAGCCAGTGCGCTTGGCAAAATCGAGCGCGGGGCGCAAGTTGTTCCAATGACGGAAGGAAACCCAGCATACGCGTCGCTCTATATTTCTAATCCGTTTCCACAAAACTGGCTTACAAATTTATTGTCGACACACCCATCGACAGCCGAAAGAATTCATCGTCTGCAAAATATGCAGCCACATAATCGTACGCACTAAAAAAATGCTTTAGACGAGACCTTCGCGCATCGCTTTAACAGCCGCTTGTGTGCGGTCCGATACTGCCATCTTTTCCATGATATGGCGCATGTGAGTCTTGACGGTCTCAACGCTCACAACCAGTCGATCGGCAATTTCTTGATTACTCAGACCATCAACCACAAGTTTGAGAACATCAAGTTCTCTTTGCGAAAGTGTTTGCTGTGAGCCGCTAATCTTCTGTATGACATCAGCCGGCGCCTGGTTGACACCACCAACGGCACAAGCTTTCAAGACTCGACTGGCTACCCCTGGATCAAGCCAGGCGGCGCCATCTGCGACACAACGAATCGCCATCGCCAACTGAGGGCCAGACACTTCTTTAAGACAATAGCCGTCTGCGCCTGCAGCCAGTGCAGCAAAGACATCTCTGTCACTGTCGTGTGAAGTGAGCATGATTACACGCGTGTCAGGAGCTTGCTCTTTAACCTGGCGAGTCGCTTCTATGCCATCCATAGTTGGAAGACCGATGTCCATAAGCACTACGTCTGGCTTTAAACTGATCACGCTTTCAACAGCAAGACGTCCGTCATTCGCTTCACCAATGACTCGAAATCCGGAAATTTGTTCAAGAGTGAGCCTTAAACCGACTCTAGTGATCTCATGATCTTCAGCTATAAAGACGCTAATAGTGTCTTGCCTTGTCGGCGATTGCATTATTTATGACCCTCTAAAGAGACAATAGCAAAATGCGTGTAGCAATTACAGTTACCGATCAGAAATATTCAGGATAGAATCAATATAAAATGATTCCAGCTAAACTTGTAGCTCAGCCTTTCGAGCATTGACGCTCGAAACCCCTTTTGTTTCTAATGAGTTACCCTTGCGTTGCAGCGGTAATCCAACTTACTATTCTTAACCATATCTTACCAAACAGCAATCAAAGCAACCATCATCCTTTCAACAAGAGCGAAATTTGATAAAGTCTGTAGATGACGGCTGGAGGGTGCTTTCCCGACTGTGATTATGAGATTCACCCTTAGGAGTGACATCCCCCTCATGAGTGATCTTTGCAAAAAGAACTAAAACTGGGCTAAATTAACTGACTTTTCAAAATTTTTCCCGTTGAATTACGGGGCAATTTTTCGGCAAATTCAACAACTCGAGGGACTTTGTAGTCAGCCAAATGTTCTGCGCAGAATTGCCGTATTTCTTCGACCGAAACACTGGCATCCTCTTCAAGCACAACAACGGCTTTGACGCGTTCGCCCATAATCTCTTCTGGTATACCAAGGACTGCCACATCGAGAATTCCTGGAATTTTTGCAATTACTGTCTCGACTTCACGCGGATAGATATTTTGACCACCGCGAATAATCAATTCTTTGGCGCGTCCAACTATAAATAGATAGCCCCTGGCGTCGAGGTATCCTAAATCGCCGGTGAAAAACCATCCGTCTTTCAAAACTTCTTTGGATTTTTCAGGTGCACGATAATAGCCGGCCATCACGTTGGGCCCTTTAATGGCAATCTCACCGATCAACTCTGGGTTAGATTCAATCATGTCTCCAGCGGTATCAAAAATGCCTATTTGTACAAAAGGAATAGCCGGACCTACAGAGCCGTGCACAATTTCGCCATCGACCGGAGTCAGCGTGGCAACGCAGGATACTTCGGTCAAACCGTATCCTTCGACAAGTGGTGCCTTTACAAAGCGAGCGAGAGATTCGTACATCGATTTCGAAAGTGGTGCACCACCAGCAAGGCAAAGTCGCAGTGAGACAAGGTCATAATGCTTTTTCTCCAGCTCCAGAACCATATACTGATACATGGTGGGAACAGCTGGTAGGACTGTCACTCGCTCATTTTCAATTGTCGACAAAGCAATTTTGACGTCAAATTTGTCGATTAAAGCGAGGGAGCCGCCTTTTATCAAAGTCCCCAACATCACAACAGTGAGCCCATAAATATGACACAGAGGAAGTGCGCCGAGCAATCGATCTTCGGAATTGACAGGAAAAGCGGCATGAGCAGCGGCTACAGCACTCAAAAGATTTTTGTGCGTAAGCATCGCACCTTTTGGTTTTCCAGTCGTACCGGAGGTGTATACCAGAACTGCCAGATCATCTAAATCTGCTTGGTGAACGCTTTCTATTGGCTCAAAGGCTTGGTTCTGTGCGCTGGCAACAGTCATATCCAAACGTGTTAATTCCAGATTTGCCTGGCACTCGTCTGACAAAACCAGCTG
The DNA here is from genome assembly GCA_014380105.1 of Candidatus Melainabacteria bacterium. Classification (GTDB taxonomy): domain Bacteria; phylum Cyanobacteriota; class Vampirovibrionia; order Obscuribacterales; family Obscuribacteraceae; genus QKMZ01. The sequence continues at coordinate 1,945 of JACMKL010000591.1, read as the reverse complement.
TTTCTGGCACTCTGATTCGGCATAACAAAGAACAAAAATATTCTTCAATAACGGGACATCTTTGACGCCATCAGAAACTTCTTGAATTGTTGATTCGTGAACGATCAAAACTCTCGCTTCGGAATCCGAAAGAATGTGATTGATTTCGTATGCTTTTAGAAGTGGGTTGATGGGAACAACAGTAGCGCCCAAGCCACTTGCGGCAAAGAAAGCAGAGATGAAGTCAGGGTGATTCGGCGAAATGATCGCAACCTTGTCACCAGCTTTAATGCCAGTCTCGCTCAATGCTTTTGTGACAGCTTGCGATGTGCCCTGCAATTGGCTGTAGGTATAACTTTTACCCAAATGACGGACGGCGATTTTGTCCGGTTGCTTTGCAGTTTGCAATGACAGGACTTCTGCCACGTTCCGAAATTTACTTTCAAACATGGGCAGCTCATTCACAGCCGAAGGGAGAGTGCATGAATTTTTCATAGATATACTCAAAAGCTACACGGACTCCTGGGACATGTTGAGTCTAATCTATTTCATTTGAGTGCTTGTTAAGAGGTGTTAAATAAATTAGTAAAAGGCAGACGGGTATTGGATTTGCCTTTAGCTTAATTCGAACCTGGAACTCTTTGCATCTACAGACATATCGCCTACACTCACAAAGAATTCGCGAGGCGGAGCCGCAAAGCCGTTCGACAATGTCTGTGCCGACATCTGACCATCGGCAAATTGCATTCTAAAAAGATTGAATTCGCCAGTCTCGTAATCAGTGGAGATGCCGTCCTCCTCCAGATAGCTGCCTTCTGCATTTTTACCGAACACAACAAAAGTGACAGGTGCAAAACGCAATTCTTCCGCTGTCATGCGCAATGCCGCCATCGGAATGATGCTACCTTCGCGAACAAAGGCGGGGATTTCGTCCATGTGAAAAGCAATTTCATAAGTGCGACCACCCACAAGTGGCTCAGCATCAGGTCCGCCTTCGAAGCGATACCAATTACCTTCCGGCAAATAAACAGGTCTTGCGCGCTTGCCTCGATGCAAAATGGGAGCAACAAGAATATCTTTGCCGAAGAAAAATTGATCATCAATATCGAGCGCATGCACGTCATTTTCAGCATGATAAACAAGCGGACGCATGATGGGAGCGCCATTGATCATGTGCTCGAAAAATAGCGTTTGCAAATATGGGATCAGACGATAGTGACTCTCAATAAATTTCCGGACAGAACGTTCGACCTTAGGTCCGAACTGCCATGGCTCTTGCAGTCGACCAGTGAGCGCACAGTGGTTGCGGAAAAATGGGTAGAACATTCCAACTGAATACCAGCGTGCAAGTAACTCGCCGGTGGCATCAAAAGCAAATCCACCAATGTCGACGCCCGCAAAGGGTACGCCACATAGTCCGACGCTCACCAGCATTGGAATACTCAATTGAAGGTGTTCCCACCAGGAATTGTTGTCTCCAAGCCAGACAGCTGCATACTTTTGCATGCCCGCGTATCCGGCACGCGTCAAAACAAATGGGCGTTCTTTCGGACGCAATGCGCGCAGTCCTTCCCATGTAGAGCGGCTCATCATCGAACCGTATGCGTTGCGCACTTCAAGGTGTCCGACTAAGCCTTCAGGTAATTCGTGCATAAAAAGCTGCTGGTGATCGGCCGGCAATTCACCCGTGATGCCATCCAGGGGCTCGTTGGCATCGAAGAGAGCCGGTTCGTTCATATCATTCCAGATGCCTTTTACACCCAGGTCAGTGTAGAAACCATGCTGCGCGCCCCACCAACGTCGAACATCGCTTTTAAGAAAGTCAGGTAATGCCGAAACACCTGGCCAAACTTTGCCGGTGAATAATTTGCCATCCCCTTTTTTGACGAAACAATCTTGTTTTTTGCCGTCCGAAAAAACTGAATATTTCGGGTCTTTTTTAACGCCGGGATCGACAATCGTGATC
>JACMKL010000590.1 GCA_014380105.1 Candidatus Melainabacteria bacterium | reverse complement strand
GAAATCACCGATGACCTCGTCGACGATACCAAAGTTTCGCTCGTCAATTTGCAAGTAGCCAACGGAATCGCAGTCAGAATGGCTGTTCTCTATCTGTTGATGTACGGCGAAGAGAGTCGACCAGAAGCAATTATCACAGACTAAAACGGAACAACTTTATGACCAGCGACATTTTGATTAAGGGCGGCAGGGTAATAAACCCGACTGAAGCCGGCAGTTCGTCAAACGGAAAAACGCAAGGAAGCCTGGCTAACAATCAGGTTCTTGATGTCAGAATTCAGGACGGAAAAATCACTGAGCTGGCAAGCGAATTAAAACCTCGCGATGGCGAAGCTGTCATAGATGCTCAAGGACTCTGGGTTATGCCCGGTTTTGTCGACATGCACACGCACCTGCGCGACCTGGGGCAAGCAGACCGCGAAGACATTTACTCTGGCACAGGAGCTGCTGCAGCTGGCGGATACACTACTGTTGTAGCGATGGCAAATACAGATCCACCCACCGATTGTGCAGAGATTTTAGACCGAATCATCAAGCGCATTCAGGAACGAGCCTTAATTGAAGTATTGCCGGTCGCTTCAGTCACTAAAGGACTGAAAGGCGTGGAGCTGACCAATATGGTCGAGATGGCTGACATGGGCGCCATTGCCTTCTCTGATGATGGCATGCCGATATCCAATTTGGGAGTTCTGAAACGGGCCCTCGAGTACGCTCGCCTGCATGGCAAGCCAATTATTAGTCATCCTTAAGACAAAGATTTATCGCACGGCGGCTCAATGAATGAAGTTCCGCAATCCACTTGCTTGGGCATGAAGGGCATTCCGTCAGCAAGCGAAGCTGCTTGTGTTGCCCGCGAAATCGAAGTATTACGGTATACCGGTGGACGCTTACATTTCGCCCATATATCAGCACAAGCATCAATTGACTTGATTCGCCAAGCCAAAGCTCAAGGGCTAAACGTTACAGCTGATGCGACTCCCCATCACCTGGTCTTGAGTGACTCAGAGATGACACCTTACGATACGTCGTTCAAAATGAACCCGCCTTTGCGCTCGAAAAAAGACGTCGAAGCGATTGAGCAAGCCCTTCTAGATGGCGTTATTGATGCGATAGCAACTGATCATGCACCACATTCAAAATTAGACAAGAGCAAACCATTTGACCATGCTCCATTTGGTATCGTTGGACTAGAAACTGCTTTCTCCCTCATTTTCGAGAAGTTGGTACTTTCTGGAAAAATGCCACCGCCCAAATTTTTAGCTCTCATCACAACTCAGCCTGCCAAAATTTTGGGGATTCCGGCTCCTATAATTGCCCCGGGAGCAAGAGCCAATATAGCCATGGTAGATCCTGAACTGCGCTGGACCTTCGAGCTTGCGGACAGTTTCTCCAAAAGTAAAAATTCCCCTTTTGTAAGCAAGCAATTGAAGGGAAAAAATCTGATCACTATTTTTAATGGCAAAATTGTCTATCTCGATAAAAATCACGCCAAAAAACGTCAACCGCAAGTGTTTGCAAGCTCGGCCAATTAGCGAGTTGCTTGAGAAAATCACATCATGCGCTCATTTTTATCCAAAACTCGCCGCTATAATCTTGTTGTTTTGTTTGCAATACTCTCATTAGTGACGGTGGAAATTCCGGTTCAGCACTTCGTTGATCTTGGCCGGTTTCAACACTACGCAATTGCAGTCGGATTATTCGCTTTCGGCTATGTCGCCCAAACTATTTTTTCATGGAAAGAATTGAGCAGATGGGCACGTTTTACCTATCTCATCACTGCCTTATTCTTTGGCTCTATGGGAATGGTTTTTTACTACAACCCCTGGCTCGATTTTAAAATGCGCTTGCCGTCGCCTGAGAGAGAAGCAACACGCTCTTTTATCATTTACAGTTATATGACGATGAGCGTGATTATGGGCGGAATTTGGCTTAAACTAGCGCACGAAGAATCGAAAGAAAAACAGCAATTATTTGCTGAGAATTCAGACTGAGCAAATCCTAAGTATCAAGGGAAATCTGTTGTGAAGCGAATCATTCTGTTAATCGGCGTTCCGGGTTCTGGAAAAACAACCTTAGCCGGAAAAATTGCGGAAAAAGGTTTTACGATTATGAATGCTGATTCAATTCGCCTGGAGCTTTACGGCGACGCAAAAGAGCAGGGCGATCCCAAAGAAGTTTTCGCGCTTTTCTTCGAGCGAATGGAAAAAATGATGGAGACAGGGACAGATCTGATAATCGACAATACCAATCTCAACCACAAGCACCGAATTCCAATTCTTGAACGAGCCAAAAAATATGATTATCAGGACGTTCAGTTGTGGCTATTGGATGTACCCTTAGATGTTTGCGTGCAGCGCAACAGTAAACGCGAGCGAGTGGTTGATAAAGAAATTGTCGCTAATATGCACTCTGAGCTGAACAGAAACGGTCGCCCCAAGCGTGACGAGGGCAAATTGGTATTGATTCGACAGGGTAAAGACGAAAACGATTACAGGTTTTTCGTACCGAACTGAAAAATTGGGTATGTGGAGATTGTGGCGGTAACGACTCAGGTTGTATGGCAAAGATAGTAGAAGGCGAAATAAATAATTCTCGCTCCGCGGCTAACGCACTTCAAGACGTGTTGGACATGGGGTTCTTTGAGACTTCGACGATAAAAATCGCCAGCACGGACCATGCTGTCGAGGGCTCCATTTATGTCAGCAAAGGCAGCGCAATTAAGGGTGCAGCTCTGGTTGAAACAATGGAAAATGGGCGTGACGCAAAGGGCTATGCTGCACTTAGAAAACTGCTCGGATTAAAACAGGCGTATTTCCAATACGAAACTGGCGGCGATCACACTCTTGCGATCGAAAGCGAAGGATTAAATGTCGACATCAGCCTGCTCATCGAGCATATGCCGAATCTTCCTGCCGAAGCTCCAAGCCAATTCAAATCCAACGAAACTATTCCACCTAACGCTAAACAGCGTTTTGATATTCCGGATGCAGCGGAGCTGAAGGGATTAAGCAAACCGGTTGTCGAAAAAGCTGATCCGGATAAAGTTGTGCGCGGTGAAAAACGCATGCGCAAACTGGCGAAGCGCGACATGCTTTTCAAAGGACCAGTAGCACTCGCCCTGATGCTAGTTATGATAGCGGGAGTGTGGCATTACTTCGGCGACCAGATCATGGCCGGTCTACAGCCGCACAGCAAGGCTTCAGCGGCAAAGCACAAGCAAAATAAACGCGCACACTAGTGCGAGCTTTGCTAATAGCTCCAAACATTATATCGAGAAGGAATAATCGTTTTTGGCTTTCTTCTAGCTGTCGTATTTTGCTAGAAAGGATTTATACCTAACCTTTTCCTTTGCAAAAACAAAACCAGAATAGAGCACCCTTCGCTAACACGAACTAAACTTTTCCACGCAATTTTTGCGACTGGATTTTGACCGAGCGCCACCCGGGCGTTCAAGAATGGAGCAAAATATGGATAACACCCTGGTGTCGCATCCAGCCACTGTGCTGCCGCGACGCGAAAACGTGACCGACCCCTGGCTCGACCAAATCGATGTTGCACGACTTCTCGAACTCTGCCAATCGACTCTGTTCGCTGTCAAAGACCCGCATTCGCCATTCAGACTTAAGCTCAAAATAGCCAAAAGTCTCCCTGGCGAAAGCGCGAAAGCTAAGCTTGTTGAAATGCTTCGTGCATACCTCAGCAGACAGCGCGCTCTCGAACCTCTCCTCAACGCTGAGATTGAAAGATCAGCCGCGCAAGGAATTCCGACTCTTACCGAAGACGGCACATTACCTCCGGGTTTTTGGCATTCGTCGGTTGAAGAATTTCTCGCTCGCTTCGCTTTCAATCGCCGTCGCAAACGTCAGGCTAATCGCCTCCTCGAAGCGCTAGCGCTCTTGAAAGAAGCAGGTGTGGCAAGTGTGACCATCGGAGGAAGTTTTGTCAGTGGCAAGCCCCAGCCAAGCGATATCGACCTCGTTTGGGATACTGACGGTTTGGACCACAGCAAGCTTCATCCTGCGTTCACTAACGTTTGGGCAACCGAGCGGCAAAAACGCTTTGGACTTGACGCTCACTCCGCTGCAGACGTATGGAAACTCAAGCTGCTGCTTGTGCAGTCGCTGTGGAGTGCCAGTTCGCCTGAGGCGGAAGAATGCGGAGACGATTACGATAAGCTCCCACGCTTCCGCGCTGTGGGTGTCGTAGTTGTTGCACTCTAAGTCGAAGAAGAACACACCTACCAAAGAATGCTACGGATAGCCACAGGGCTTTCGCGCAGCATTCTTTTCAACCAAACACTCCTATATGCAATAGTTAATCCATTTTTTAGATGGAATCACAAAGGTGGTCTGTCGCGCCAGCAATCGAATTCCGCCCACAACTCGTCACCGAGGTCTCTGAATACATCACTTTTTAGAAAGCCTGTGATACCGTCACGAATAAGAAGTACCTGGTAACCACCTTCACGAAATCCAATCACTCGGCATTTCAATCGCTGTCCACGAGCATAGCGAGGACCATCAGGTTCTTCCTGTCCGGTGAGAACTCGCGGACGTGGATTATTACCATCACCGCTCGAGCCAGACAATTCCAGCTGTTTTTTAGGCTCAAACTGACCGTCTGCATCATTTGCCATAAAATCGAACCTGAAAAGATGCTCTTACCATCTTACTTCATCGCGGCTTCAGCTCTTTGTTTCACAATCTTAGCTGCGTTCATAAGACGTGGGTTAGTCTTGATTTTGTCAGCGTCCACAATTGCTTCTTTATTCTTTCCAAGTGCCAATTCAGAAATAGCACGCGAGATAAGTGCCTGTTCTTCGCCTGGTGCGGTCTTCAAGACTTCGTTGCAGTCTGCAATTGCGTCTTCGTGTCTGGCAAGTTTTTGGTAGGCAGTAATGCGGAGAAGCAGAATTTTCGGACGTGGAGGTAAACCGTCTTTTTTCAAATCTGCATCTGATCCCTTTAGCACTACATTGACGTCTTCAAGCGCTTTTGCAGCATCGCCTCTGAGCATATTCACGGTCGCTCGTTGCATCAAATTTGCAGATTTATGCTCTGTGTCTTTCGCCACAGCCTGATCAAACTTGTCGGTTGATACTGTGCTCAAGTCGACAATTTTATTGCCCTGAACAGCTAAGACAGTGGTCTTCCCTGTGTCTTTGCCGACCGGCAACTTGCCACTCAAGGCTTTTGCTGCCATCGAAAAATCTTGTACTGCCTTTGACTTATTGCCTTTCTTTTCGTAAACGCGAGCACGATTTCTATAGGCATCTGCTGAACTTGGAAGTATGGAAATTACTTTGGAGTAATCTGCAATGGCTAGATCATACTTTTTCAGAGCTGTGTAACAAGCGGCTCTGCGGCTGTAAACTTCGGCAGAGTCTTTTTGGAATTTGATTGCCCGGTTGCAGTCGTCGATTGCGGCTTGAAATTTGCCGAGAGCGATAGAGCAGAGGGCACGATCAGCGTAGACAACACCAAGCTCAGGGCTGGTTTTGAGAACTTTCGTATAGGCCGCGTGTGCTAGTGCCCATTTCTTTGCCTGACTTAATTTTACAGCTTGCTCTAAATCCTTGACGGCCTGCGGTGGCGCCTTTCTCTGCAAAACTGGAACAGCTTGTTTAGTGGGAGATGTTTGAGCTTCCGGGGCTGCGTCTGTTGTTCCAGGCATGGAGAGGGAAAGCAAAACTGCCAGCAAAAGGCTTGGTGACAATTGATTCAGCTGGTTCATTCTAATCTCCGGTTTGTGTACAGTTTTTAAAAGGTTCATAGTGCCACTGCCTGCGGTGACATCTTCGTCTCCAGAATTGCAGATATTTGCGGGTATTTCAGAAGTATTCTTGTCAGTTCCGCAACAGACCAAGCCTGCGCAACACAGCCCATAGGACGATGTGGTTCGTCTCCATCGAAAATTTCGGAGATTGACCCGATGCATCCTTCTTCGATCATGTGGCGAAGAAGAGGCAGAAGTCGATCGGCAATTACTTCAAAGTTTTGATCCAGTGATCCTACGACAGCCACTCTAGCATCGACCCAGTGACCTAAGAGCCAGGGCCATACTGTTCCTTGATGGTAAGTGATATCACGGTGATATTGGTTAGCCTGTCCTGTAGTTTCACCATAAAGACCTTTATAGGCTGGGTCGCGAGGAGAAAGAGTACGCAAACCATAATCGGTCAATAATTCTCTTTCGACAACATTCAGGATGGAAGTCGCTTCTTCAGGAGTAATTACTTTGAAAGGCAGGCTGACTGCAAATAGTTGATTTGGTCTGATACTAGGATCGACAAAACCATCGGCACCAATAACATCAAAAAGACAACCTTCATTACTATTCCAGAATGATTTAAAACCGGCTCTGACTTGCTCGGCCATGGTGGCATAACGTGTGCAAAAACCCATCTGCATGTCATACTCAGCTCCTTCCGAGCCAACTATTGCAGACGCGATCGTCATATGCAAAAGCTCAAGCGTTTTCAAAAAATTGAACCAGAGGGCATTTATTTCTACTGCTTTTCCCTGGCGCGGCGTGACTACATAGTCGCCGCATTTCGCGTCCATCCAGGTCAATTGAATGTCAGGCTGTCCGCCAGAGACAAGACCATCAACCGGGTCGACTTTGATACCGTGTCTGGTGCCTTTTAAATGCCAGAAAACGACCTTATCTAAAAGTGGAACTTGCGCCATCAAGAAAGGTAAATCGGCAGTGTTTCGATAATATTCGTCAACGGCAACCGCCCACCAGAGAGTGGCGTCGAGGGTGTTGTATTCAGGACTTTGACCGGAATCAGGGAAATAATTTGGAAGCATTCCTTCACTTACATATAGTCCAAATGTTGTGAGAACACTGCGCGCGAGCTCTAGCTGACCGGTTTCTATTAACAGACCCGGCAAGCTTATCATCGAGTCCCGGCCCCAATCTCCAAACCAGTGGTAGCCAGCTATAATCGAGTTTCCACCAGTAGATTGGCGCTTTACTACAAATTGTTCGCCTGCGTAAATCAGCTGTTTTACTAAATCAGACTGTGTTCTTGTCCGTTGTGTCAGTGCTGTTTTTCGCGACCATTCGTTGGCGACTTCTTGATTAATATCGCGGACAACACTTTCTAAGCCTAGCCCCGCCGTCAATGTGAGGGTTTTTCCAGGTAAAAGAACTGTGTCCAGATGACCAAGGCGGAAAAGATCCTCGCTATCGGCTAATCCGCGCTCCCACTCGGCAGGCCAGCTGTAACCCCAGTACCATGACGGTTGTATAGAATATCTCCCTTGTGACCAGCAGAAATACCAGGGTAGCGCATCGTCGGAGGCGCTGACAATTACTGCATTGTCATTCTCAACTTGTTGAAATTGCCAGTCGTTATTGCCTGAAGTTTGATTGTGAAAATCACGATAATTGCCGAAAATCGCAAGTTGCAGTGACAAACTTGAATCTTTTGCATCGCTGGCGGGGAGCCAGGTGTAGCCGATGGCTACTGATTGCTCACCGTGAATCATTGTAATTTGTTTTACCAGATGACCATGCGGCACCTTATAAAGCCAGGTCGGGACAGGTAAATTCGTGAATGCCTGAAGATATTCATGACCATTTGGGGCGACTGCACCTGACTGCCAATAGTTGGTAGCCAATTCTATGGCGCCTCCACCGGCGGTGCATTCGACAACTTCGTCAATACGAGAAAGTAAGACGGTGCGTTTAACTGGCGGCTCCAGGGACGCGACCATTAGACCGTGATAGCGGCGAGTATTTGCGCCTGCGACGGACTGAGACGCGTATGAGCCCAGGCCATTTGTAGAGAGCCATTCGATGTCGGTCTTTTCCGAGAGAGTTTTTTCTGTAAGCAAAACAGGGTGAAAACTTTGACCGCTATCACCGACCTGCTGTAGTAAGAACTGCTCTAAATCAAAATCGGGCACGAAACATCCTAATGCTTGACAACTTGGTGGACAAAAAAATATGTCCTGATGAAGGTCTTTAGTTTACCCCCACCAGGACATATGAGTTTGAAACCGCAGAAATACTGAACCTGTGGCACGGAAGGGGTGTCCTGCACAAATGCTTACGCACTTGCCGGACACCCCTTTTGCCAGGTCTTTGCTGTTTCTTGCCGATGTCCACTTAGCGCGGAATGCTGACAACCACGTCAACTTTCTTGAGCGGAGCCGGCTTAAGAACCGGATCGGGACTGACGATTGGCGGCTCGTTGACCACCGAACCGAGGTCCGTGCCTGATGGAAGAACATCGCCTTCCGGCACAGGTGGGCAGGCAGGTTCCGGCGGAACTTGCAGGAACGCACTGGTCATCAGTTGTCGCCGTTGACGTTGCTCTTTAGTCGGAGCAGCTTTCTTCAGCTCCTCCAACAGCTCGGCGATGATGTGCTCGGCTGCATGCTGGTGCTTGATGAAGGGCTCCTTCTTGTAGCCGTAAAGTCCGACGGAGGGCTGCCAGACTTTCGTCGACGCGATTCGAATCGTAACCAGAGTGTCATGGTCACCGGTTTCATTGTAATTCCAGGTGACGATGCCGATTTCGAAAGTGGTCTTGGCGCGATTGTCGTACTCGGGCTTGGTCACCCAATCGTGTTTGCGAATCTTGCGAAGCGCATAGACGATGCCCTTCTGGAAGAGGGAAGGACGCTTGCCGACCTGCCAGATTTGCTTGACGAAGTGCGTCGTGCCGGTGGCGCCTGGATACCAACCGCCGGGAGGGGTAGCAAGAACGTTGTAAGGCGGCAACCAGGGCTCGTCATCGGCGAGCTCTTTCTCGAGACGATCTTCGCCGTTGACCGCAGGACGGAAAGTGTCCAGACGGATAACGTCGTATTTCGCCGCGATGCGATTGAGCGCCCAGGTCAGCTCCACATCACCGTGACCGATTACGTGAGCCACATAAACGCGCCGTTCGTCGTTGACTTGACGAGCCGGAGGCACGTCGCAACGGTCGTCGTGTGGCACCACTTGCTGGCTCAGCGGGCCAGCGTGACTGTGCGCTTGATGCGCAACGCCGCCGTGGGCACCATTGCAGTGGGAGCCACCGGCGACGATTCCGAAGCCGTTGTAGTCGTGACCGCTGCCATGGCTGTATCCGACGCTCAGAGCGTCCCAGGTAGCCTGACCAGGACCAGCGTGATCCACGTTTCCATAAACATCGTGAGCGGAATGATGTCCACCAAGACCTGCGTCTTGGCCGTGACCATCATCTTGTCCATCACCATTTGCGTCCATAGTAATTTCTCCTTTGAACACGCAAGCGTGTTCGTTTATATGCATCTAGACAGAGACACCATCAAGCTTTCGCCCAATGGTGCCTACGAGAACAGAACCGAGTTGTAGATTCGAGCTAGGCGGTCAAGGCGGCAAGCCGCTCGACCAGCTCGCTGACGATTGTGCCAATCAGGTCATCGACCGGACCGACAGTGGTGCCCATGATGCCGCGCCGACGTCTCTCTACCAGCCAACTCAAGAAGAGCAGGCGGCCAAGCGTTTCGGCTGCGGGTAAAAGTTGTCGAACAGCGGCTGCATCACGACCAGCCTCGAAGCAATAAGCCTCAAGGATGCCGTCGGCGAATTGACTGAGACCGCCATTTTTGTGGTGGTTCATTGTTACTGTCGCCAGATCCATCAATGGCACACCGAGCATGGTGAACCATGACCAATCGATGATAAACAGTCTCTCGCCACGCAGGATGATGTTCTCTCCATAGAGGTCACCATGCACCAGCGAAAACGGCTCAGCGGCAAGCTTCATGGCGAGCGTGTCGGCGAGCTGTCTGAGACTTTCAACCTGACCAGGTGACACCAATTCCCAGCCAGTCAATTTATCGGTGAGCTTCGTTGTGAAATCAACGTAGTCGTTTGGCAGGAGCGAGCTGAGCACGCCCATGTTGACGAGTTCGTCGGTGCGATAGCAGTAAGAGCGGTGCATTTTTGCCAGCTCTTCACCGAAGCGATGAGCTACATCTGCAGTCGCACAATCTTTCAGGAGCACCGAGCCTAAATCTTCGACGAACATCGCGGTGATGTCACCAGAGTGCGCGCTCATGTAGAGTTGCGCCGAATTGGTTATCGACGGAATCAAGATTTTTTCGTGAAGGTCTTGCTCGACATCCCATGGTGGCAAAACTTGCTTGTAGATGAGAGACGGTGGCAGCGCGTCCTTGAAGACGAGCCTCTCTACGTAAGACAAATCCCGATGGCGCAATAGCTCGCGCTCTTCGATCTGGATAGGCTTGCCGTAAAACTCTTTAAGCCACATCAACAACTTCTCTTCCGGGACCGGGGTGAGAAGCGTCAAACTCGCATCTTCAGGCATCAGAACTTCCAGTAAGGCGCATTGGTCAGGCGTTCGTTGCCGTCAGCGGTGACCACCAGATCGTCTTCGATTCGCACGCCACCAAAGCCGTCGATGTAGATACCGGGCTCGTCTGTGACAACGGTGCCGACATCGAATGCATCGTGTTCGTAGTCGTAAGGGTCATGCGCAACCAATCCCAGACTGTGCCCGAGACCGTGGGTGAAGTATTTGCCGTAACCTGCATTGTCGATGTAATCGCGGGCAATTTTGTCGAACTGCCTGTAGGTGACGCCGGGCTTGAGAGCCTTACGCGCAGCCACATTCGCTTTCAAAACGACATTGTAGACTTCCTGAATGCGAGCCGATGGTGCTTTTCCAGGCACAAACGCGGTGCGTGTGATGTCGGAGCAATAACCTTCCGGAAACAAACCGCCGAAATCCATGATGACAGGCTCGCCGGCTTTGAGCTTGCGGTCGCCTGTGTTGTGGTGCGGAATTGCCGAATTGGGACCAGAGGCGACGATTGAAGCGAAGCTGTTGGCGACAGCACCATACTTGCGCAAGCGCATGTCGAGCTCAAAAGCGACTTCGGTTTCGGTCATGCCAGCTTTCATGATGGCAGCTACTTCGTTGTAGACCTTACTGGTGATGCGGCAAGCTTTTCGAAGCAAGACCACTTCATGCTCATCTTTGAACTGGCGGAAACGTTCGACCAGGTGCGAGGTGGCAACCAACTTGCCGTTCAATTCCTTCTTCCAAATATCAGCGACCTGAACAGAGATGTGCGCTGACTCAAAACCGATACGACTGGCTTTGGACAGTTTCGCCAGAGCGAGTGCTTCATTGATGTGGTCGGTGGTCTTTTTACCACGTTGCACTTTTACAAGCTTGAAGTCTTTCGCTTCCTTCTCGGCGCGCTGGTAATACCGAGCGTCAGCCACGATGAAAGCGCTTTTCTTCGCTACAACGAGGACACCGGTGGTGCCACCAAATCCGCTCAAGTAAAGAACGTTTTGATTGTCGCCCTCATTGACACGCACGATCAGCGCATCAACGTTGTGCTTTGTAAGGGCTTGCTGGAGTTTTTTGAGTCGGTTGTTCATGACTCAACATCTTAGCAGATGAAGCCCGCAAGTGGCGCCGGGAGATGCCATGACGGCACCCCCCGGGCACACTCTGGATACTGACCGCTGTCGAAACTTACTCGGCTTTGACGCTCTTCTTAGCGAAGGCGCCAGCCAACTCCAACAGAGTCAGCACCGAGAAGCCGGTCGAGCCCTTGGGGTCGATGCCGACTTCGAATTCGCGGAAGGCAACCGACGCGATGTCGAGATGCACCCACGGAATCACTTCGCCGGCGAATTCGCGGATGAACCAGGCAGCAGTGCAAGCACCGGCGCCACGCGGACCACCCGAGTTTTTCAAGTCGGCGATGTCGGAGCGGTTAAACTCACGAAGCTCCGGCCACATGGTCAGATGCTCGTACTTCTCACCGACGCCGGCACCAGCTTCCTTGACCTGCTTGGCGAAAGCATCGTTGTTGCTGAAAAGACCGGCGGCGACGTCGGCAGTGACCTGACGAACGGCGCCGGTCAAGGTAGCAACATCCACGATGTGCGTCACACCACCGGTGCGCAGCGCGTGCGTGATCATGTCGGCGAGCGTGAGGCGACCTTCGGCGTCGGTGTTGTCCACCTCGACCGTGATGCCGCCCATCATGCGAATGCGATCGCCCGGCTTGTAGGACTTGCCGTTGATCATGTTCTCGACCGGAGCCATATACGCTTTCACCGAGATCGGCAGACGCAGGGCGGCGACCGCTTCGATGGTGGCAAGCACGGCAGCTCCGCCGGACATGTCACGCTTCATGTGACGCATGCCCTCGGCAGGCTTGATGTCCAGACCGCCTGAGTCGAAGCAGACCGCCTTGCCGACCAGACCGAGGACGTCCTTGGTGGCGCCAGTGGGCGGCGTGTAGGTCATCTCGATCAGGTAGCAGGGCTCGTCGGAGCCTTTGCTGACTGCCAGGATGCCGTTGGCGCCGAGGACATGGAGTTCGTCCATGTTGTGCACCTTGATGTCGATCAGACCGCCGGATTCGGCTGCGATGCGCTTGGCTTCCTCGACAAACGCGGTCGGGGTGAGCTCTCCAGCCGGCAGGTTGGACATGTCGCGGGCGAAGTTGACAGCCTGAGCGCCGATTCGACCAGCGAAAAGGCCGCGGCGCGTCGGAGCGCTCGTCTTCTTGAGGGTGAGCAGGCTCAAGTCGTCCAGATGTGCACGCTGCTTGAAGCCCATGATGCCGGTCTTGTTGTGGTTGATTTCGTAGTCGATCAGACCCGAAACCGAAGCGACCGCAACTGCGAACTGATACTGCGTGACCTTGGTGCCAGTCAACGGCACTTCGGTGACGGTCACTTCCGAAAGCTTTTTCTCTCGGCACACTTTGAAGCCGGCAGCGAGCGCCTTGCGGAGTTCGTCATTGCCGAATTTGGCGCGCTTGCCGAGTCCGACTGCGATGACGCGCTTGGCGGCAATCGAGCCGAAGGGGACGTAGATGAGGGTCTCGCCGACCTTGCCGGTGAAACCTTCGATGGCTGTTTGGGTGGTCAGGTTGCCACCACCAGCAGTGTCGACGAACGAGGACAGCCCGATTCCCGGCTCACCCTCGAAACAACCGATCAGAAGTGCAGCAGTCTCCACCTGGGAGAAATGCTTGCGCGTGGTCATGAATTTCATAGTTATAACCTCTCGTTTTGGCGCGCGAAGACTCCGCCCAACTCTTGTGAAGTGGGCAGAGCGCGCGCAGTTTTGTGGGATTGTGAAACCCGTCAGAGACAACGATGACGTTGAAAGCTCAAGGCTTTCGCTTGAAACCGTCCGGCAGGATGATCAGAGACTTTGGCGCTGGGGGCGGACCGACTTTGCGAACGGGCGTGTCCCAAATTTTGGAATTCGGGATGATCACCGGACCATTGGGGGTTTCGACCACAGTAGCCAGATATTGGATGTCGGTCACTTTGCCTTTGGAATCAGCAAGGCCGACCACTTCGATGTATTCTCCGACCTCGAACTTCGGCATGAGCTGCAGAAGGGCGCCGGAGATCACTTCTCGCATCAAGCCCTGGAGGGCAAGAGCAATAGCGGCACCGAAGAGTGAAACACCGAGAAAGAGCTTGGCGAGCAGGTCAGGCGCGAGCATTGAAGCAGCGACGAAAATCGCCACACCCCAATACATGATCTGAATCGTGCGCGTGACAATGGTCTTCCCGCGATTGCTG
>JACMKL010000589.1 GCA_014380105.1 Candidatus Melainabacteria bacterium | reverse complement strand
GCATTGCCAGAATCCCGCACCGGTATTTCCATTATAATTTGCGCGTGGCGAAGATACTCATAGTTGAAGATGACAAATCTCTGGTCAGCACCATCAAGGACTGGCTAAATTTCGAACATCACATCGTCGAAGTTGCAGAGACAGGCGAAGATGCGCTCAGTCTTCTGAAAATTACCAACTACGATTTGATGATTTTGGATATTTCTTTGCCGGGCATCAATGGCGATGATGTTTTGCGTCAATTCAGAGCTGATGGCGGCAGCACTCCGGTAATTATGTTGACCGGACGCGGCGAGCTGAAAGACAAAGAAGACGGTCTAGACGCCGGCGCAGATGATTATATGACTAAGCCATTTCATCTGCGCGAGCTTTCAGCCCGCACCCGTGCCATTCTTCGGCGTCCACGCGCATTACTTGAAAACGTTCTTCAGTTTAAGGACATTCAAATGGACTCGACTTCCTTTCGAGTCTACAAAGGTGAGGAAGAAGTCCATCTGGCTCGAATGGAATTCGCTTTGCTGGAATTTTTGATTCGGCACAAGGGTCAGGTCTTCTCTCCGGAGGCAATTCTCGACCGAGTCTGGCAGACCGAATCCGAGCGCTCACCCGAAAGTTTGCGGACGCTGATCAAGAAATTGCGCCGAAAAATTGATACGGCGGGCGATGCAACGCTTATCCAAAATGTCCACGGCGTCGGTTATCGGCTGGCCGACGATTAGTCGCTAAAAAACCATAATGAACGCAAAAGAAAAGCGGGTCTCATATGAGCTCCCGCTTTTCTTTGAATTGTCCGCAGGGTTGGTGCCGCCCCAACAGGCTCTATCCCTAGTGCCTCTATACTGTAGTTTCTGCGATGTGTTGCATCGGCTATCCGATGTAATAGTTATACGGGCAATTCCCGCAAACCTTGTCTGTCTTTAGGTTTCGTTCAGATTGACGTAACGGAATGTTATTAGGGTCTCTATTTATGCCAGTCTCGATATAGCTTAGCTATTGAAAGGCTGCACCGTTCCATCTCTCATAACGAAATGACGAGGACTCTTTGCAATTGTTCCACATGGGCTTGGAGGGGCTTATTAGGGTATTATCTCTATAGAATTAATGCCCGCTAAGCTTTCAGCCACATGCAACCAAGTGCAATTTTGAAATTTTTGGTCGTTGCGACAATCGTCGCGGGCTTTGCCGCGGAACCAGCGCTCGCGCAATTTCGTTCTTCCTACACAACTCCCCAGAGGCAGCCGGCTCGAGCTGGTGGCGGCGGGAAGGCTGCAGTAGCTGCACCTACAGGTGTTTACCCACAAGCTTTATTCAACGGCAAAGTCGTGCGCTGGGTGCAGGATCAAATGCCATTGAAGGTATACGTGTCACGTGGGCACTGCCTGGACGGCTTCATTGACGACCAACTAGGAGCACCACGGACTAACGTCGACGGCAAAGCGCGCTGGCCACATTTAGTTGCGGAAATTATCGACAACGGACAAATAAATTCACTTCCGGTATCCGAGGGTTTTCAGCAAGAGCATTACGATGCGGCGCTACAAGGCATCAATTTCTGGAAACCTTTTGAAAAGGAAGGTCTCTATCAATTTGTACTTACGAATGATCCGAGCGAAGCAGACATCTATGTTTTCTGGACGCACCACTTCGTAAACAAAATGGGTCTGGGCCTTTTCGCCAATGATATTCGCGGTTATACATCGAAAGAAATTTTCGACTATCGATTAGTTTTACAAGGAAAACAGCCACTCTTCCAACCAGTGGTAGTGCTTCTGCGCACCACAAATCAACAAGGAAATCCGATGACGCACGATAACATGCGCGCGTCGGCAGGTCACGAATTCGGTCACGCGCTCGGCATTGACCAGCATTCCACCAATCCATACGATCTAATGAGTGTCTATTACGGACGCGGCATTCTTTCAAACAACGATGCCATGACCATCAGATACATCTACAAACATCCACCTGATTACATTCCCTGAGCAAAGCGCTAATGAATCGTCCACCAAAACGCAATTCATCTGCCGACAGCGGACCACCTGAGCCCTTTGGCGCGGCAGGCGCATTCAAGCGTAAGCTCGAACAGAAACCGAGTGGAAAATATGGGAAGTACATTCGTCCATCGCGCAGAACGAATATTCTTGTATTTGCTCTCCTCTTAATTTTCGCAATAATTTGGATCGGCTGGACAGTTTCTGATGTGACCGGCGAATATGCATCAAGTGGACGAGATCGAGAGATAGTCAGGCTTTCGATGGTACGGCGCGCAACCAATGTAGAGTGTAAATTGAATTGGGGACGTGGTGCGGTCATGGAAGCGACAGTAAATCAAATTGATTCTGCCAAACCATTACACCTTACATTTCAAACTCCAGCAGAATGGGTTAAGCGCGGAAAACAAGCTCGCTTTGTCACTCTTGATGGTAAGTTTGCGGGCAACGGCATGGATCCAATGAAGGGCTCATTTCAAGAAAACGAAATTCACGCCAAATTATTTGAAGGCAATAGAGTCGTCAAAGTCAGACTTTTGAGAAACAGCATAACTTCACTCTACCGCCAGGTGCAATCGCACTGGCCGTGGGCAGAGAACTAACTGGGCAGTACAAGCGTACGCTTTAAACTCCGCGAGGCATTTGATGATGTATTTCAACGACTGTTGCAGCAGGCGGGCAGTTGAAACGAATATTGCTGCGCGGATCAGCACCAAGACCGCGCGATATATGGAACGTTGTATTGCCACGACGAATCACGCCAGAAGCCTCATGTCGACCAAGTTCTGAGTCAGTAATCAACGGTCCGAATCCAGGAATTCTGATTTGTCCGCCATGTGTGTGTCCGCCAAACGCGATATCAAAATCAGCGCTCGAAATCACTTCGAGTTTTTTTGGCACGTGAAACAGACAGAGATTGAGATGATGCTCAGGCGCCTGGTCAGCCAGTTTTAGCAACTCAGCTTTACCGATGCCTGGATAATCTATTCCAACAACGTGCAATTTATGTTCTTTGTGAGAGCGAGATTCGTTACGCAATACATCCCAACCGCCGCGTTCGAGAGCTTCGATCATGGGAGTAACATCGCGCTTTTCTCTCGGATGTCTGAGCGGCTTGAAGATGCGACCGACAATCTTGTGGAACATCCGGTAATCATAATAATCATGATTACCAAGAACCGCATAAGCACCGATTTTCGGAGGGCGGGTGATCAGGTTTTCGGCGTACTTTAAACCGCTATAGTTTTCAAAAACATCACCGGTCAGGACAATTAAGTCGTAATCGGCATCAGTAATTTTGCGAATGAAATCGACTTTGTGGCTTTCAGGTTCGGACAAGTGCAAGTCAGAGATATGCAGCACTTTGAAAAGCTTTCTCTCGGCTCCGCCCCCACCGCCGACACCACCTTCGGCGAGGCTTTTCTTGCCGTTTCCGGCGCCAGGCAGAGCACGCCAGGCATTGCCGTCACCGGTAATGATGCGCACAGTTTCTAACTTATATTTTTTAGTCTCGATTTTGCGAGCATAATAAAACGCACCACAGGCAGTGGCGAACAAGGACGCATACACAAAAGCAGCCCCGCGCGATTTAAGAACACGTGGGAGTAAATGCGGCTTGGCTACGGAAGAGTCCTGACGAGCGTCACCGGACAATGGCAGCAACTCGGTCAGAGTAGCCGAGTCTTGCTTACGTGCATTTGAATCTACAACAGAACCTTCAGCGTCGATTAATCGAGCAATTCTTTTAGTTTTGAGTTGTCTTTGCGCGCTCCAATGTCTGGCGCGGTCAAACGTCCAGAGAGCCACCGTAACGGGAACCCCGCCCCGACTGCGAGCAACCCAAACAGCGCATCGTAAGGCAGCTGATACCAACTTAGATTGCGGAATTCTTGAAATAGCCATTGTTGCCATCCTGGTTGAATCGCGCCGCCTTCTACAACAGCCAGCACCACACATGTGCCGAGTAGATAAGCAAGTCCAACGACGTGGACCGAGGCGAGACCTGCCAATACTGCCAGAATTTGGTTGAGGGAGGAGCGTTTGTTTCTCGTTATGTACCCGACCGCCCAGGTGGCTGCAATCATGCCAAGCAAATAGCCAAAACCAGGCTCCAGGTAATAGTTTAACCCGCCACCGCCAGCAAAGGGATGGAGATTGAAGACCGGTCCGAGTAGTCCAAGGACCACAAAAGAGGCACAGGAGATGGTTGCGAGCGGCCAACCAAATGTATAGCCCACGAAAATTGCCATTGGCGCTTGAGGCGAATAGATTGAATAGCGAACTGCTTGCGTCGGCGGTATGACGCCAGGGACGTATTTGTCGACCTTTTCCTTGTATTTAGAAGGCACAGCTTGCCTGATTTCCAGGGCTTCTTTCTGGACTGAAGCTTGCAGGTTTTTGCCAGTGGCGACAGGCAATTCGAGCGATGTAAAAGTAGCAATGAAGAGCAATTCGATGCCCAGCAGTATCAAGATGCCCTGTCCAATGAAAGACTTACGAACAGCGCGCCGCGCTGCCACTGACTCTCTTTGAGGTACGATTACTAGCTGCACTTTACTCTTTTCTCAATGATCGCTTGCTTGCGATCTCCAAAGTAAAATCGCGGAATAGCCCGCTAGATATACTTTTGCCTAACACCGCCACGCAAGCATTATTGTCTGCTTAAACACTGGCTCTAGTCAAGCGTCGTTTACTTATGAGTGGTGTTTGGGATGTGTAATTCTTCAGAAGCGGCGACATCGTCATAATCGAAAATTTCCGGAGCCACCCACTCAACCAGGATATGGCGCTTCACTGACGCGATTCGCTCCGCTAAAAGCTCTAAATATTCGCGCCTTAGAATATTTTCCGTCCACAGAACCATCGCGTTTTCGCTGTTGTCCTGATAGTAATGTTTTAAAATTCCGAGATTTCTGAAACCGAACTTAAAATACAAATTCTGGGCTTTCTCATTCGAGACGCGCACTTCAAGAGTGAGCCATTTGGCGCCGATTTGGCGAGAAGAGAGAATATTGTTGATCAGCAAAACTTCGCCGATGCGCTTGCG
>JACMKL010000588.1 GCA_014380105.1 Candidatus Melainabacteria bacterium | reverse complement strand
TGCTAAATCTGACGAAACGCCAACAGAGCGGCATCCAAGTCTTGATGTTTCACACTGATTACGGTCGTGATTGGGAAAGCACTTTCTGCCCTATACTGCTTATATGCAAATATACCGATTGATTCAGCCACTCTTGATAGTACTTTCGCTGACGCTTACAACGCAAGTTTCATTCGCGGAAAGGTATGTTTTAGAAAAGGCTGAAAAACATCGACTTAGCGGTGAATACAAACTTGCGGAGCAAGAAGCAAAAAAATTACTTGATGGCGCAGATGCTGATGACGGTGAAGTGCATCTTTTCTATTCAATGATGCTTGCTCAGAATAATGGCGACCGAGCACTAATCAAAAAACATATCGAAGAAGGTTTGCGGCTCGCGCCTGATAGCTGGCGAGCCGATGACGCGAAAAGATACTTGAGGAAAATGATTGACTCAGAAGAAAACCCGGTCCCGATCGTAAGTAACGGCGGCCAGGGTTACACCGGTCTCAAGATAGGTCATGGCGGACAAGTATTCGGAGTAATTGCGGGCTCACCAGCATCCAAAGCAGGTTTACTTACTGGAGATAGAATCGAATCTGTCGACAATGTCTCAACCGTTGGAGCGTCATTTACATCAATTGCAAACCGCATTATCGGGCCAATAGGCACTAAAGTAACGCTCGTAATAATGCGCAGCGGAAAGCGTTACACCTGCATCGTCTTGCGCGATACTCCGGTGCCAGAAGAACAGCGACACCTCGCGATGGAAAACCAAAAGCCACAACCAAGCGCTGAGCACGCCCGCACTCGAGCAACAACGCTTTGGACGCCCCCATCTACGCCGACAAAGACGGCGACAACTGCAACGGCAACGAAAACTGCAGCCAACGCCGCTCCCGCCTCTCCTAAAAGCTCTCCACAAGCAAATAAACCAATCATTCCGACAATAATTCCGATTGAAATTTTTAGAAAAACGCGCGACAGTGAAACCATTGAACGAGAAATCAGAATTACTCTTTCTGCAATGCCAAAGCACGTGCAAGAATCAATCAAAAGCGCTGGATTAACAGTGCTGATAGTGCCTTACATACTTGCGTACAAACCGGAATTTGCGACAGAAAAGCCGCGAGGCTATCATGGTGGCAGCTATGAAAATTGCCGAGGCATGTTTTCGCCAAGCGACAAGAAAATAATTGTCACCGAACGAGTTTCGGCAGGCAATCATCCAATGCAGTTGAATCCGACAGCAGGGTATACAACAGTGCACGAAATCGGTCACGCTTTTGATAGCACTGGAGGCTATTCTAGTTCGGAAGATTTCATCAAAGCATACGAAGACGATGGCAAATATCTCGGCAACGAACAGCGCAACGATCACGAATACTTCTTGCAAAAAGACGAGGCTGGAAGGTCTGAGATGTTCGCAGAACTTTTTACAGCTATCTGCGCTCCCGGCGTAGGTAATCGCGCAAAAGCGCTAAGCAAAGACTTTCCGCGCTGTACTCAAATAGTTAAGAAGTATGCGGAGTAGCAAACACAAGTGAAACTATGCGCAGATTTTTAAAAATATTGCTGTTAATCGAGGCGGTCCTAATTATCGCGTCTTGTTCGTGCGCCGCTTATTCAATCACTTCCCTATATTCGAAACCAGAATTTCTGCTCAACTACAGATCTGTTTGCACCACTTGTCTCACAGCGTCAATTCTGTTTCTGTTAACGCTCGTGTCGCAAGAACGCATGTTCAAAGAAAACATCACAAACATTCGCTACATAAGAATTAGCGGTGGCATTTTTGTAGTGATTGTTGCCTTCGCCGTTTGCGGCTGGATTTTTGATGCCAATCCAGTACAGGAGCAAATTCAAAGTTCAGCCTACCGCAACCTCGTAGTCTGGCTCGGATTATTGCCAATATTTCTCGCTGCGGCCATCTTCTTTAAGCCTCCCAGAGTGGTTGAAACGCCCACTGAAAAGCCTAAAACCTAATCCAGGATGGTCTTTGAGCCTCCAAATCGGTAGCGCTACATTACGCTGGAAAACAAAGACTTGCTTAGCATCGCGCTCTTGTCAAGCTATATGCTTTAGGCTATTACCTGCCCCGCAAGCTTAAGGAGCTATATTCATGCGCGATCCATCCGTACCGGAATCATTAGACAGTTGGTGGATTCTCCATCGCATGTTCGCAGTCGACAGGCTGGCATGGGATTTGGTCCCTCACGATGAGCGCGCAGAAATGGTTCGCGAAGCGACTAATGCGCTCAAAGCACTCAAAGAAACCGACGACTCCGATGTCGGCTTTGCACAAATGCTCGGACACAAGTCTGACTTGATGCTGACACACTACAGCAAGAACTTCGAAGGTTTGGCGCTCGCGCAAACAATCGTAGACAAGCTGCGCATCTCTGAATTTTTCACACCGATGACTTCGTACGTTTCGATTCTCGAATTGGGACTGTATGACGCGACCGGAAAAATTCACGCTGCACTTGCAGAGCGTAATCTTAAGATCAATACACAAGAGTGGATTCAAGCTTTCGACGAAATGCTGGAAGCGCAACAGCACGCACCACACAACGCTGGTCGTCTGTGGGCACGCATTCCACAACGCCGTTTCGTGTGCTTCTATCCAATGGACAAGAAACGCGGCGAAGAAGTTAATTGGTACATGTTGCCTTTCGAAGATCGCGCCCGCTTAATGCTGGACCACGGCAAAATTGGTCGCACTTATACTGGTCAAGTTACTCAAGTCATCTCAGGCTCCATCGGCTTTGATGATTTTGAATGGGGCGTTGATTTGTATGCTGACGATCCACTCGTTTTCAAAAAATTGATTTACGAAATGCGCTTTGACGAAGCGAGCGCGAAGTATGGTCACTTCGGTGATTTCTACTCAGGCGTTCAATTCTCGCTGGATCAATTGGGAACATACTTTGACGGCGACGCAGTGCCTGCGCTCAACGTCAAGGAAACAGCAAAAGTCTAAACGAGTTTTAGGCTAATTCGAAAATTTGGAAACGCACGCTGAATTACTCGGCGTGCGTTTTTTCACTTGCACTATGCCATGCGTTGCAGTACATCCTTTTAGTAATCAAACTCAGACATACGTTCTGGATCTCCGAAAAAATAATCGAGAATGTCAGCAATAGCTTCTTCTGGTGAATTCCAGAGGTTTCGGAAATCACCTGGCCCAGGATTTGGCACATGCTCTTGCAATTCTACAGCCCAAGTCTGACCATCGGTGTAAAGCACTACTGATGGTGCATCCACTAAAACATTGCCAACGCGAAAGCTCAATCCGTCAACTTTATTTCCCTTTACCGAAGCAGGCTTTCCTAGCCGAACGCCATGCTCCCAGCCGTGACCATCAGGGAATGGATTCGACATACAAAGGCCTGCATTACGCAACTCAATCAGAACAGTTTCCGAAATTTCTGCCAAAATAATTCCTCATATAACTATTTTTTGGGTAAACGAGAAACGGCTTCACCCGTCCAGTACGTAAAAAATTCCTCAGTACTCATTTCGTATTTTGTACCTTGGAATGGATCTCTAACTACAAAATTTCCTGATGGCAATCTACAATCGATTACGACTTCATGTAAACTTTTCTGCAAGCGCATATCTCCCGCATTTTCCATGAGCTTTACACAAATTGGTCCATCATTTATCAAATTGAGTATCTCTTCATTGCTTGCATAAGTATCATATTTCCAATCGCCAGCCAGCTCTTTAGCTAATTTGATCATGCTATCACCGATGGAATCGAGCAGTTGCTTCTGCGACACACTTCCATCCAATAGCATTTCCCCACAGGCAGCAACGCACGATCGCCGTTCAAATTGCCAAACAACGTCATTGGAGAATTGCTCATTGATAGCTTCCCAATTGTAAGAACCACGCCCTGGATCAAGATCTGTCCGAACAAGTCGCTCGTGCCCATAATTGGTTTTAATCGTCTTCCAATTCTCCCCATAAGGCAATTTGGCATCACCCTTTCGAACCATTCTATTGATGTAATCTTCAATATTTTTACCGACGTCATCGCCGAAGGATTTGATGTCCTTTCCGATGTCTTTGGCGACATCCACGATTCCATCGCGCGGAGGTAAGAATGCGCCTTCTGGAACTAATTCCTGTTTTGGTCTTGTCCAGTCATTGAGCGTCTCAAGGCAGTCTTTAAGCTTA
This sequence comes from Candidatus Melainabacteria bacterium, assembly GCA_014380105.1. Classification (GTDB taxonomy): domain Bacteria; phylum Cyanobacteriota; class Vampirovibrionia; order Obscuribacterales; family Obscuribacteraceae; genus QKMZ01. The sequence goes on along the minus strand of JACMKL010000588.1, from coordinate 583 downwards.
TCTGCAAGCGGTTTCAACGACGGATTGTTTTCCGTTGCTGTAATTAGCGTTTCTGTATTCTTTGCCACTGCAACATCAAGCGAAGTCGCAGTTCCCACCTGCGCCAATCCTTCAGCTGTTTCGACCAAATTGCCAACCTGTTTCAGTTGCCCCAATTTGGAAGCCATGCCTGCGGCGGCTTCAATTAGCATCGCAACATTGAGCAGTCCCTCGGTTGCGACAGCCGCTTTATGCTCGTTATCCGAATTGATAAAAGCGTTATATTGACCCTGAGCAATACTGGAAATACCAGCAGCTATTTCGGGCGCCGCCATCACCATCTGACGAGTTATTTCAGCGCCTTTTGGATCGTATTCAACACCAAATAAAGGCGAATACGGATTAAACGTTGTGGACAATTGAAGGGTGATGCGTTCTGTTATAACAATTGCATCAAGCGCTGAATGCAGCGTTTCTTGCGCTTCTTTATCTGGATAAAGGTCAGGACATAATGCCGAGATTGGCGATAATTCGAATGAAGCAGCGCTAGCGATTCGAACGGCCTCTCCGATGCCAGCCATCGTGTTTACCGCGAAATTAACAC
>JACMKL010000587.1 GCA_014380105.1 Candidatus Melainabacteria bacterium | reverse complement strand
TGACGACAACTAAAGGGTGCCATTTGAGAAATAAATTGGTTTCCTAGGAAACCAATTTTAAAACGAAGTCGACAGACCCAAGACCTGAATAAACTGAAAGACAACCGCAAGTGGTATTACCTGCGGTTGTCGTCCTTTTTTTCAGTAGTCTAAAGAATTCTTTTGCCCAAAGCTGAAAGAATAAGTTCTACGGCTAATTCTGCGGTGCGATTGCGAACATCGAAAGCTGGATTTAATTCGACAATATCGATTGAGCGAACCAGGTCGGACTCAGCAAGCAACTCAAGAGCCAGGTGGCTTTCGCGATAACTTAAGCCGCCACGGGATGCGGTGCTGACACCAGGGGCAACATCAGGATCGATAACATCAATATCAAACGAAACGTGCAATCCGGAAACATCCGGACCAACACTTGCAAGCGCCAGGTCAGTGACTCGCCCTAATCCAAGGTGGTCTACTTCGCGCATTGAAAATGGCGTGATACCGGTCTGATTGATCATGTCTCTTTCAGGCGCGTCGAGATCGCGAATCCCAATCAAAACGGCTCTCTTAGCGGGAATTTTTGGACTAAATCCGCGCAATTCAACAAGTTTTGGATCGCCTTTCCCGAGCGAAACGGCTAGCGGCATACCATGGACGTTGCCACTGAAGCTGGTATCAGGGGTATTGATGTCTGCGTGAGCATCAAACCACATCAAACCAAATTGCTCATTTCTTTTGCGCCAGTAGCTGGCAGCGCCGGCGATACTACCGATAGCCAAACTATGATCGCCGCCAATTGTGATTGGTAGATTACCGGCTTCCAAGGCGGACTCAACAGCGTCTGCGACAGCTTCCGAGACTTGCGAAATTTCAGGAATGCACTTGCCGTGCGATTGAGTGTCCCACCAACAAACTGAATGCGGCACATCAATATCTATTTCTTCGGCAACCTGAAATCCAAAATTCTTGATTCGCTCAGGCAGCTCAGCAACACGCATCGCAGCTGGTCCCATGCTGGCGCCTCTGTGGCTGCCACCCAGGAAGAGCGGTACATAAATTAGCGACACGGGTCTTCCCTTGCGCGCAGATTTAGCCTTTGCCGGTGCTGCCTGATTATCCAGAGAACTGGAGCCTGACTTCGTTGATTGTGCCACTTTCGCCACCTTTGTGATTTGCGGATGTCATCAATTCTAACCGGTCAGTGCCGCTAAGAGGCGCCTCCAGCCTCTTTGAAAGCCAAATAAACGCTCGGTCGTGGCGTATTGCAATACATGTTGCATTGTATGCAAAACCAGCATCCCATCGATCTCTCTAGTGTATAATCTCAAAATTGTTTTGTCTGGGCCAACTGAAGCCAATCGGCATCTTCGTCATTTTGACGTCGTTCTTACCGCCGAGGTAGAGGTTATATATTCTCACCAGTTGGCGGGGACCCGGGCGCGCAGTCTAGAAGCACGGAGGTTAGTGCAGTGTTGCGGCCAATGATCAAACTTTTTTTCCTGGGTAGAGCTGCTTTTGAAGTTGCTCGCGAAAGGGTGGAAGACGCAGTCGATTCTCTGACAGCAAAAGCTGGAGAATCCAAGTCATCAGCGTCAGATCGAGTTAACGAATACAAAGATAAAGCTAAAGAAGTTGCCGGTGAAATTTCACAGAATGTCTGGCAACGTTCGGAAGTTTTGGAAAGCCAGGTGCGCGAGCGCATTCGCAGACAAGTCGCGGATTTCTCGCTGGGCGCCCTTGGCGACACCACTGAAATCAACGAATTGAGAGCTGAGATTGCTACATTGCGTGCGGAAATTTCTGAAATCAAATCGATGAAGGCAGCTGTCTAAGCCATTTAATTCTGGAATTCGAACTTCCTCGACATCTTTGCATTGGGGATGCTCACTTTGAGTCCGTCTGATTTGCCAGCCAATGATCCGGCAAATAATTTGCCTTCAAAAGATGTCGCCAAGAGCAAGAAGCCAGAGGCGCCAGCGAAGCCTAAAGAGACGAGTGCGATAGCACGTCCTGAAAATGCTGAAGTAAAAGCTTACGCGGGCAGTCCAATGCCGATTTTGCCGCGCAAAGCTTCATCTGTCGAGTCATTCAATCCATATGATCCGCTTGAAGCCGACCGTTCAGTCAAGCTCGGCAATTTGATTGGAGACGCGCGCTTCTGGGGCATGCTCAGGACGTTTTATAGCTTCGGTTTTGCAAGCATTATAGATAAAGCTCGACCGCCAAAATCGCCGGAAGAATCCGAGACGAGGCAACGTCAGCGTGCTGCGAGACTGAGAAAAACATTTATCAGTCTGGGCGAAACTTATATCAAGCTCGGGCAGTTCATGTCCGTCAGGCGCGATTTCCTACCTGTGGAAATCGCTGATGAGCTGTCACTTTTACAAGATCAAGTTCCGCCTTTCGAATATGCCCTCGTCAAAAGCACAATTGAGCGCGACTTGGGCGGCTCACCCGATGAGCTTTTCGCCCACTTTGAAGAAACACCAATGGCTTCGGCGTCAGTCGGGCAGGTTCACAGAGCGAGACTGAAAGACGGAACGGAAGTAGCCGTCAAAGTACAGCGTCCGCAGTTGCGCCAGCGATTTTATCAAGACCTTGGCTACATGCGCGTTGTCATTCAATTAGGGCGGAAGCTCTTCAAAAATTATGCAGATTGGGACGGTTGGGTTGAGCTTTCCGACGAGTTCGGTCGTAATTTATTTGCCGAAGTAAATTACATCCAGGAGGGGCGAAACGCCGATAGATTGCGGCGCGTATTGAGAGATTTTCAAGATGTCCGAGTGCCTCGGGTATTTTGGAAATTCACCGGTCGACGAGTTTTGACCCTCGAATATTTGCCCGGCACCAAAATTGATCGCGTCAAAGAATTACTAGAGCGCAATATCAACTTGCCTCGCCTCGGCAAGCAGCTTGTCAGTTGTTATTTGGAACAAGTATTGATGGCTGGTTTCTTCCATGCCGATCCGCATGCAGGCAACCTTGCTGTCGATGACGAAGGTCGCTTGATCATCTATGACTATGGAATGGTCGGCGAAATCGACGATGAACAGAGGCACGCCATCACGGGTTGCATATCTGCGGTCATCCAAAAAAACACCGACGAGCTCGTCATAAATTTGCGCAAACTCGGCATCCTAAAAGGAGATGCCAGCTCTGCACCTATTGAAAGAGCGCTCAAACCATTTATTGATTACTATGCCGGGCGAGAAGTGAAAGATTTGGATTTCACCGACCTGGAAAACGATATCGATCAAATAGCTCTCGACAAGTCGCTCTGCTTGCCTCCATCGCTCGCTTATCTCTTGCGAGCTGGAACTACACTGGAAGGGATCGCTCGAACGCTCCAGCCAAACTTCAGCTTCGTCGAAGCGGCCAAACCGGCTCTCAAGAAGTGGATTATGAATCGCCCTCAACAAGCGGTTCCGCTTCTAAAACTTCTCTATGCGGGGAACGTAACTTTACTTGAAGAGTCACTTTCCAAACTTTACCCTTCTCAAGACCCGGCGCAATCGCCGCTAAATCGGCTCAGGAAGCAGGCTCGCGTGGGTGGTACCGGCATTAGCAGCGCTGACGAAGCAAAAAGAGTGGAAGAGCAGGCAGCAGCCGCTCAGATGAAAAAACAAATTGCTAATTTGAATTCAAGAGTGAAGCTAATGGAAACCCAGATAAGTGCGATGAAGCGCAAACGGCTTGGCTTAAGCCTCCTGGCAGCAGGTCTTTGTGCTGTCGACTTGCTGTATATCGGGTCAACACAGATTGCTGAAATTAGGCCGCTGGCCCCCTATTTCTTGATTGGAAATGGTCTAATGGTGGCAATTATAATGTGGCATTTATTGGGACCGGTTAGCTTGATAACACGGTTAGAGAAGCCGGATTTTCAAGGGGGCAGCGGAGATTGACGAAGCTCAAATGGCGTGCGGCTGCGCGAACTGATGCCGGTTGCCAACGGCAGCGGAATGAAGACAATTACTATGTGAGTCCGGATCTGCGTGTATTCGCAGTTGCAGATGGCATGGGAGGCGCAGTTGGTGGTGCAAAAGCCAGCAAATTGGCAGTAGAAGCGGTCGAAAAGCAGTGGACGGATAATCCTCCACCGACTGGCGGTCGTCCTGAAATTCAAAAATGGTTGCTTGAAACCGTCACTCTGGCTAATCAGTCAGTTTGGCAAAACGCGGAAGAAGACGCTTCTGTTCGCGGCATGGGCACGACAATCGTGGTCGGCGTGCAATCTGAAGAAGCATTGGAGATTGCCCACGTTGGTGATTCCAGGGCTTATCTCTTGCGTGACGGCAAACCAGTTCTTCTGACCAACGACCACTCAGTCGTCCAGGAGATGGTGAGAGCTGGTCGCCTGACAGAAGAGCAAGCCAGAATCAATCCTTACAAAAACTTAATTACACGTTGCCTCGGACACGAAGAGCGGGTAGAGATAGACCATACACCTGTAGATCTGCAGGCAAGAGACTGGGTAGTACTTTGCTCAGATGGTTTGCCTACTGTATTGCGCGACGAACAAATCTCAGATGTATGCGCCGAACGTGAAGAGCCTGAGCAAGTCTGCGAAGACCTGGTCAAACTCACTCTCGACGGTGGAGCCCCTGACAATGTAACCGTTGTAGTCATACAGTACTTAGACGACGGTTCCGACAACGGAAGCAAGTAAGCGGACTATGTCCAAGAGCGGCACAGCAGAGTGTACGAGATGTGGTGGTGTAGTCAGTCCAGACGGGACCTGTACTGTCTGTGGCGTTAGCTCAGAAATGCCGGGCGGTTTTGGTGGAGCATCACGTGCTCAGCAAGACTTATATTCGGTACCGGCTCGCAAAGACGGGCGCACTTCACGACCAGCCTTTCTAATTGCTAAACTGACCAGCGAAAAATATCCGCTGACTCAATCGGTAAGTAAAATCGGTCGCGACCAAACCAACAACATCTCAATCACTACAGATCATTATGTCTCCAGGCACCACGCCTGGGTCTTACAAATGCAGGGTGGTTACTGGGTCGAAGATCTCGGCTCGACTAACGGCACCTTATTGAATGGCGAAGTCTTGCAAGAGCGCAAACAGATTTTTCCGGGCGATAAACTGACATTCGGTAAGACCGAAATGGTCTTCTCTGTCGAGTAAGGAAGTATCAGTAGATGACGCCGGACTTCGGCAAGTACAAAATCCTCTCGGAAATCGGCCGCGGGGGGATGGGCATCGTCTATCAGGCCTTCGACTCGACGGAGAATCGCATCGTTGCGATCAAAAGTCTGGTCATGGAAAATATCGGACCGGAAAAGATGCGAGAATTCCGTGACCGCTTCAGGCGCGAAGCAGTCACAATTCAACGTCTCAAACATCCAAATATCGTCGAAGTTTTTGACGTTGCCACAGATGCGGGCACCTACTATTACGTGATGGAATTCCTGGAAGGCCATAGCTTGCGCCGCGAGCTGGAGATTCGCCACGGGAAAATGACGGCAAAAGAATACTGGCCGTTACTCGATCAAATCGCCAGCGCACTCGATTTCGCCCACACAATGAATGTTGTGCACCGCGATGTAAAACCAGACAATATTTTCATTCTCAAAGATGGGCGGGTAAAAATTACCGACTTTGGTATTGCACGTGCTGTCGACTTCGAAGAGACCAAGCTCACCAAAACCGGAGTCATGCTCGGCACGCTGGCGTATGTTTCGCCAGAACAATTGCAGGATGCAAAAAATGTAGACCACCGTGCCGACATATTTTCTCTTGGCGTAGTCAGCTATGAATCTTTATCCGGACAAATACCTTTTACGGGCGAAGGCATTGCTGCCACCATCGTCAAAATTGTTTCGCTTGAAGAAAAACCGCTCCATATTTTAAATCCTGAAGTAAGGGTGGAAACGGCTGCGTGCGTAGCGAAGGCAATGAGAAAACGGGCGCGCGAACGTTATCGCAGTGTCAGAGATTTTGCTCGAGATTTCGAAAGCAGCCTGTCACATCCGCTGGATGAACATTTGCGTCTGCAAATGGAAGGACAAAAAACAGCCGAAAATATTTCGGCGCTATCACCTGATTACAGACCCTCCTATGCATTCGATAAAAGTGACGCCACCTTCTCCGGATCCTTTTCAGGTGCATCGTCGACAAATTCTGCAGAGACCTATCCAAAATATCCAGCACCTGGCGATCAACACTTCGATGCCAGACGGCAAACAGAATCACTATACGCGCCACAAAGTCCAAGCCAAGAGCCTCTCGGGCCGGCTCCATCAAAAGGCAAAAGAGTCACCTTCATCAAAGTGCAGGGGAAACAGTCAGCCGCATTTATAGAACCATCTCTGGTGGCATTCAAATCCGGAAAACTTGTAGTTGCCGACACTGCCACCCGAAAATTACATGTCTTTTCCAAGGATGGTCGATGGGTCGGAGATCTTG
>JACMKL010000586.1 GCA_014380105.1 Candidatus Melainabacteria bacterium | reverse complement strand
GGTCAAATCGCCAACCGGTCCATCGACAAAAATGCGCTCATGCACTTTTCTCTCGCGGAATTTTCCAGCCCCATTTTTGATTAAACGCAGCTGCGCATCAGGGAAGAAACCGCCATGACGGACAGGTTTTTCACCAATAAAGAGAAGACGCGGAATACGATAACCTGCCAATTTTTCTTCTTTTGGGGCAGCAATAATAGCTCTAACTTCCGCCACCGCCCCCGGCGTCATAATTTCATCAGCATCAAGACTGAGAATCCAGTCTGATGATGCAAGATCAAGTGCGTAATTCTTCTGAGCAGCGTAGCCAAGCCAGTCCTGATGGGAGACTTTTGCCCCAAGCTCCCCTGCGATTTCTTTTGTTCTGTCTTCGGATCCAGAATCAACAAGTATAATTTCGTCGGCAATATCACGCACGGCATTAATTACGCGCACGATTGTGCGCTCTTCATTTTTGGCGATAATAACGACTGAAAGTGTCGCCATCACTTATCTTCTAACGAAGCGAATAACGCTATTTTGATCGTCAATTGAACTTTGATAGTCGCTAAAAAATGTTTGACCCAATAATGGTTCTTCTAAAGGTTGATCAGTCACAGCAATATTGAAATTACTTTTTTCAATTGGACCAAGTCTCATGCGAGAGACTGGAAAGATCTTTGTCTGGAAAGTACCACCAGCTCCGTGTCCTACTTCTGCGAACGCATCATCCGGAATACGAATGCCCAGTCTATCCACCTGAGCTTTGCTAAACAGACAATTCCCAGCCCCTGTGTCAAACAACATCGGAATACTACGACCATTAACTTCTACATTGACAGTGATACCACTGCGCCCGCGTGTGAATGGAACACCATTTTGACCACCGCTCGAACTACCTCTAGATCCGCCAGACGAAGCGATCTGCGTACCACTCACTTTCTTGACTAAATGAATGGTGCCTTCATTATTGTCGATCGTATAATTATACGGCGCGTAAAAGTTACGACCAAGCAACGGCGGAACACCACTTCTGTCCGCCACTAGAAGTGGGAAATTACGACGTTCAATGCCGCCTACTCTGACGCTACTATTGACCGCCCAATGCTCACTAATCTTGCTTCCTGCGCCCATCGAGCGACCAGTTGGTGGACCTGAAGGCCTTGGCATACCAATTTGTGCGGCAGTATCCATACCAATGACAGTTTGGTCGCATCCAGTATCGAACACCCACTCAACAGAGCCATTATTAATTTGTCCCTGGACATAAAGCACAGGCACGCTACCTTCTGCCTTACGATAACGCAGCCGCTCCTGGGCAGGCAAGCCTTCAGAATCACTACTGCCGCCCGAGCTATTCGATCCATAAGAGCGCGTCGTTGAAGAAGAACTCACCGAAGCAACGTTAGACGCGCCACCGCGGGAGCCACCACTTATTAAATTGCGCAGGAAAGTGGGATCTGACACTCTCAATACTTGAAGTGCCTGTCTGCCGGGTGCAGAAGTCGGAAATCTAGAAGCCAGATCGCGATACGAATCCAATGCCTCCGGCGTTTGGCGCAGTTGTTGATGACAGAGCGCCTTGTAATATATGGCATTATAATTTGAAGGATTAGCACTGAGAGCAGACTGGAAGCAATTTAAAGCGGCAGTGAATTGCCTGGCTTGGTAATATTGCAAACCAGATGAATATGAATCAGCATTTGCTGACAGCTGAAAGCTGCTGAGCACAAACGCTGCTGATACTGCCGCCTTAATGACAGTGGAGGACAAAGAGTTTCTGCCAGCGCGGATTCTATTCATCCTCTCTCCTCTCGCCTGTTTCGCCCTAAACTTTGAGCTCGTCTGCAATTATCACTTTTTGCATTTCAGAAGTGCCCTGGCAAATTTCCATCATTTTCGCATCTCTGTAGAAGCGCTCCATTGGAGTATCTTCGTTGAGTCCTGCGGCACCCATTACTTGCAAGGCTTCGCCGGATTGAAAACGAGCGGTTTTGCTAGCTATCAATTTAGCCATTGAAGCATAGTTTCTGAATTCTTCCTTGGATTCATCAAAAGCCCAGGCAGCGCGCAAAGTCATCAAGCGAGCAGCAGCATGGTCGGTGCTGATATCAGCGAGTTTCCATTGAATGCCCTGGAAATGTCCAATTGTTTTTCCAAACTGTTCGCGCGTGCGGGCATGTTCCACTGCCAGCTTGGTCGCGCCATGCACTAGTCCAACGGCAGCGGCTGCCATGACTACTTTGGCAGTGTCGAGAGCAAAATCAATTTGTTCTTTGCCGTCACCCTCTAACAGATTTGCATCGGTCAGGCTTGTGTTGAGGAATTCGAATTGGTCGACACTGGCTGAGCGCAGTCCAAGTTTTTTAACTCCCGGACTCATTTTCAGTCCGCTTTGATTGCTGGAATCAAGTAGCCAAAGTGTGAGTTTACCGGTCTCAGTGTCTTTGGCTGAAACGATCAAGAGTGACGCAATTTTGCCATTAACCACCCAGATTTTTTGACCGCTCAATGTGTATCCATCGATGCCTGGCTTAACAACAGTTTCGACTGAAGAGAAATCGCTTCCGGCCTTTTCTTCGTTGAGACAGAGCGACCCAATAGCTTCACCGCGTGCTAAAAGTGGCAGGTAGCGCGACTTTTGCGTATCGGAGCCATAACGCTTTAGAAGTTCGACAACTTGAATGTGAGCGGAAAGTGCAAAAGCAACTCCGGCTTCATGCTCGCCTACCGCTTCGATAAACAAGATCTGGTCTAAGAAAGTACCGCCTGTTCCGCCGTATTCTTTAGGGATAGTCAGTCCAAGAAAACCTGTTTGACCAAGACGTTGCAAGAATTCTTTGAGAGAAGTTTTTCCCTTCTCCAAATCCACTGCAATAGGCTGAATTTCTTGAGCAGCAAATTTCGAATATTGTTCTCTGACTGCTTCCTGGGACGAACTTAAGAAGGTGTTCACGACTTACCTCATGAGCGACGCTGTCGCTTAAGACTAGGACCCTGACGAAGAGTAGATCTTATCATTCTTACTTGGCAGGAACGGGCGGCAGCGCTTGATCTTCAGTAAGTCTTTTAAAAGTGCGCTCAACTACCTGAGACTGGATTGTGTCACGCTTATCGAGATCTTCAATCCAGAAGCGTAATTTAAGGAGCAAATAGTCGGGTTTAATGCCAACGGCGAGTAGCTCGGCAGCCGGCTCTTTGACGACTCCCTCGACGCCGTTAACCGTCTTGAGAAGAACTTTCCGCAGCTTCTCGACGTCGGTCTCAAACTTGACCGGAAAATCCACATTCAACAGGTGGGTCGAGCGCGGACTGCTCAAGTTGACAAGCTGGAGGGCTGTGCACTGTGTGTTCGGTATAACGGCAAAATCATCCTCGCGCAGCCTGACTTTGGTTGAGCGCCAGCCAATTTCCATAACTTGTCCAAGAGTGGCTGTGACGGGGTCTGTGCCTATCATGATCCAGTCGCCTTGTTTGAATCTCTTTTCGAAACTCATGGTGAGCCCGGCGAACAAATTCTTGAGAGTGTCCTGCAGGGCAAAGCCAAAAACAGCCGTGATCAGAGTCGACGTTGCCAACAGCGGCATCACATTGATTCCGAGCGTGGCATTGAGTAGCAACAGTCCGACCCCAATGTAGATAGTGGAAAGAACCACCACACGAAGAATCGACGGAATATTTGCTTCTTGGCGACGAGTAAAATACCAGCCGAATATTGCCAGGTCCAGGGCACTGACAAAAACATGCAGGGCGAGAAACGCTGTAATGCAGGTGATAAGCGGGGTTATTTTATGATCAATGCCGCCTGGCAATAATTTCAAGAACGGGAAAAACGCTAGAAACAGCAGCAAAGCTTGTAATGGAACGTCTATCTTCTTAAACGCCTCAGACTCAAGATTTGTATCCTGGAAAATGTGCAGTTTTTTCCAGATTAACTTGAGCGATGCACGTCGGTTGAGTAACAGAAGCAGCCAGAGCAGCGCAGCCCAGAAGGGAATGGAATACTCTTCCGAACCAGCGATCTTCATGACCGCTTCAGCGAGTGCCTGAATATAATGTTCGAAGTCCATACTTTCTCTGCGCGTCCTTGAAATTTGTCCATCATTATCGCAGAGACAGAGCATACGCCTTCAAGCATGATAAGCTCACGCACCAGAAGCAGATACGCCGGTTCGCAGCTGGCGAACGGAGACAAAATGGCTCTTACTTTCATCCAACGCCTTGTAAAGGGATTCAATCAAGCATTTTCGCGGTTCGGCGAGAAATCCACCGTTGAGATTGATGATTTCGAACTTGAGCATTTTTTGATTTACCACGGTCTAATTGGGTCAAGCCCAGAGAATCAAAGATCTTTTCGAGATGTCAGAGCAGACATCTTGGGCGCAGTCAAACAGAAGAGCTGCTTTGAAATGGGCGTCGCTCTAAAAATTGCCCCTCTCTATTGGGAAGAAAAGCTCAAGACTATCGCTGCTGAAATCAAAAACACACAGCAAGATGCACTTCTGGCATGCCTGGTTCCGGACAATGCAGACGATATGCTGCCACCCAGTCAGAATGCGCTGTATAGCGAAGATTGGCGTGTGCGCGCGAACGCTGCCACTATTCTTGGTTTTGTAGGATCATCGGCAGCAGTTGAGCGACTAGCCAACTCTCTCAATGACACTGCACGCAGTACCAAGAGCGCGTTTTATTATGTTTCAAATGCGCTCGCAACATTCAAGACAAATCATGCCCTCGAAGTGATTGAGCCATTCTTGTACTCCGATAATTCATGGTTTTGCGTTGACGCTGCAGGTGCAATGTCACAGTGGCCTTTTGAGGTAATCGCAGAGAAACTCGCCAAAGGATTGACGTCAGTCAACAAGCTCTCTGATTACACTGCTATATCAGTTTCAAAAAATTACAAGCCAAAAGTTTTCCTTGCCGACCAGCGTCCAGCCGTTCAAAACGGCGGCTTTGCGATGATATTGGCTCTGGTCGATCCGACCCACAAAGCGTTTCAAAACGAACAAGTTTTTCCAACCAAACTTGAAGATTGTTTCAGCCCAGCAGTGGAATTGACCAAAAGTCATGCCACCGCCCTCAGAGTCACAGCACTTTCCAATCTCTGCGATTGGCTCAACCAAAATCACAGCGCAATGCGAGTTTTCGCAACTAGCACCGGAATTGAAGTCGGCGATATTCCAGCAGAAAGTATTCTGACCGATACAAAGAATTATTTGACCAGTGACGAAGTCAAAGCAAAAATTGATCAACTATTTACGAGCCATATCTGGCAAACTGAAAGAGAAGCGGCAGCGAAAGATCTCGAAGGGCAGTGCCTTCTTGCCCTGATCGGACAATATCGCATGACCCAACATTTATCCAGAGTTGAAGAATTAGCCGTTCAGGAAAATGGCTTTTATGCGGAGTCTGGAATTGATGCACTCGGCGCGATTGGCTCAGAGCAAACAGTTCAAAAGTTGATTAAAGAAACAAAAGCGCTCGTCAATCTGGAAAGCCGCGCCACCAGAGCGCATAGCGCGCAGCCGGTGGTTGAAGATCAACCGGAAAATACTGATGCTTACTGGCATATTCTGATAGCACTCGGGCATCTAAAATACGAAATCTCCTTCGATTTTCTGCTCAGCGCAGTTCAAGACTTCGCGCCCGATAAGAGGCAACAAGCCCTCACTTCATTAATCAAAGTAGGCAGTGCTATTACGCTATCGGCTGACAAAAAAGCGCTTATGCAAACGCAATTAACTAATAGTTTTAAGGATGTTTCTGTTTCTGTAAAACAGGCCGCGATCGAGGCTGCAAGGCTTCTTCCAACGCCTGAAATAATTGAAGAGGTTGCCTTAATGACTGCATCAAAAGAAACATCCTTGTGGAAAGAGTCCACTCGTGTGCTGAAAGAGCTTGCGGAGTCAGGTCACAAGGGTGTCGTGCTTAAGCAATTAGAGAAAGCCGCGCAAGCGACAAGAGATCAAACAAAACGCGAACGAATACTAACTTTTGCCGAAAAGTTGAAGTAAATTACGTCCGAAAAACATCAATTTATCAGCCTGTCTAATATTCCGAAACGGTAACTGGCGCGAGCTTGCAGGCACCTCAAACATTCGCACATGAGTCCGTGCTAAGGTAGTGTCAGGTAGCACGGTAGCCCTGAAAACAAGTCGACTGAGGGTCCATTGGTGGAATCGAAGCTCGGGTCAGAAAAGCCGGACCAGCCCGCGAAAGAAGCGTTGAATCAGTCAGCCGACCAGTTGACTCACCCGCATGTGCCTAAAATTCTTGAAAAAGTGCTTGATGATTCGGATGAAGGACATCACGGCTTCAAGCATCCGCTCTTACTAGATGTTGTTCTGGCGGTTGGGTTGCTTGTCGCGATGGCGGGCTTTTCCATCGGAATGTTCAAAATCTACATCACCCATTCCGCCAAACAAAGTATCAATCAGCATAATTACCCAGCTGCGATCGCCATTCTAAAAGGCACACCACTGCCGGGAATCTTTAACGTGGCTGGAGCTGAAGATTCGGTCGAATTACTGAATCGAGCGCTATATCTCGATGCCATAGACAAGCTTGAAGCAAATCGCGAAGACCCGAAGGCGCTTCAGGAACTGGGGCAGATCAGACCAGGCTCTGGTTATTTTGAACTCGCCCAAGATTTACTACGCGACAACACCCGCCCGTCTGACCTTCAGCTCGAAGGTGAGGCAAGTCACGACGCGGATCCGTCGGATCCTGAAATCAAAGTGGTCAAACCAATTTTGCCGGACGACGGACCTAAGGACGCTATTCCTTAGAACTGACTTTGAATGAACTGACTATTGAACGTTGCGACCTGGCACTACGCAAAAGCTTTTCGGTGTCGAATGGTCTTTATGAGCTCTCGTCATTTTGTGGGCGAGGGTCATATCAACCTTTGGCTTTGCGGTTGTTTGGTCGTACAGAACTACATCCGGAACGAATTTTTCATTCGCTTTCAATTTGGTTTGTAGGTCAGCGCTTTCATCAACGACAGCGTTAGAAACGATAGTTTGCGAATGTGCGGCAAGGGCGCATATCAATGTCGCGGCGGTGGCAGCGATTACAGGATCTAGGGTTCTTCGAATCATGGAGGTATACATGACTTTTCCTCCTCAAATTAGGTTTGAAGGTTGCTTATCCAACCACCTTACATCTACCTGTAGCTTGAGCTCCAGGACTTAATAATCTATTCGATATATTTGCAACATACCTGAACCGTTGATAACAAACGGTCTCGAAGCCTGAGCTTATTCGACGACAAACTCTTTATAGGCGTCAGCCGACATCGCTTCATCAAGCTCAGCTTTATTACTTAATTTGACCTTGATCATCCAGCCATCGCCGTAGCAGTCACTGTTTACAAGCTCAGGCTCAGCAGAGAGCTTGTCGTTGACTGCGGTGACCTCTCCGCCACAAGGCATATAAAGATCTGAAACAGATTTGACTGATTCAATTACGCCAAATTTCTCTTCATTTTTAAATGTCTTACCAACTTTCGGCAATTCAACGAAAGTGACATCGCCCAATTGGTCAGCCGCGAAAGACGTGATGCCGATAGTGGCAATGTCACCTTCAACACTTACGTATTCGTGACTTTTGACATATTTCAGTTCGGCTGGATAGGTGAGCATGCGGCCTCCTCTAAGGACTTACGAGCGCTGCAAAACGGGAGAAGCTCTTGGCACCCGAGAGGGCGCCTCCTCTCTTTCGAGCAGCCGAAAGATCTTAACATCAGGGAAACCTGAATTTTGTAATTCTTTGCTGAAGTTACTATTTTGCTCTTTTATACCAGGGGCGGCGCACCACCTGTGCTGGCACGAAAGTTTCGCGAATCTTCACTTCAAGGGCAGTGCCTTCTTTTGCCAATTCCGGCTTGACGAATGCAAATGCAAGCGGGTATCCGACATGAATTCCGAGAGCACCGCTTGTTATGTCGCCTACTTTTTGACCGTTTGAATAAACTTCATAACTCTGGCGCGGTTGGGCTTTACCTTCACTCCGAAGGCAGACACATTGCTTTGGCAGCCCCTTTTCTTTCAGTTTTTTGAGAGCAGCTGATCCGACGAACTCACCTTTGTCGAGCTTGACGCTCCAGCCAAGACCGGCTTCCAATGGACTTGTTTCATCATCAAGCTCATGACCATACAATGGCAATCCGGCTTCCAGTCTCAAAGTATCGCGAGCGCCCAGACCACAAGGTTCTATGCCGTACTGTTCTCCACCCTTCAAAAGCGCTTTCCAGAGCTTCTCAGCATGAGAAGTGGCGCAGAAGATTTCAAAGCCATCTTCGCCCGTATAACCCGTTCTGCCAAAATTGATTTTAACGCCGTCAACTTCGCCTTCTCCATAAGAGAAAGAACCTGAAGTGCTCAAATCCCGACCCACCAAATCAGACAATAGCTGAACAGCCTTTGGTCCCTGGAGAGCCAGCAGCGCGGTTTCATCAGAGATATTTTTGAGCTTTAATGACTTGAACTGTTTTGCATAGCTTTGAATCCAATTCCAATCTTTTTCAATATTGGATGCATTGACTACAAGTAAGAAATCATCGGATCGGCGGTAAACTATCAGGTCGTCGACTGTCCCACCTTTTTCATTTACAAATTGAGTGTAGAGAGCCATATTAGGCTGGGTTAGACGATTCAAGTCATTGGCTATCATGTGCTGAACAAAGGCGTGCGCGTCTTCGCCGGAAACCAAAAATTCACCCATGTGCGAAACATCGAAAATGCCAACTCTTTCGCGAACAGCGGTGTGCTCCTGAATAATTGATTTGTATTGCACCGGCATATTCCAACCGGCGAAATCAACCATACGAGCACCCAAACTTCTATGCACCGCAGCTAGTGGCGTTTCTTGCAAAGCTGTCGCAACCATTTTCTAGATCCTCGATGAGTCAAAGATTTTTCGACGCTCTCGATAGAGCGCCAACACTTGAGATCACCCCATCAGAAGGACGGACAGCCCTGCTGGGGATAACGCCATAGATTACCACTAAAAAGGAGGACCTAAGCCCTCCTTTCCAAACTCTTCAATTTCACGGATTAG
Source organism: Candidatus Melainabacteria bacterium (assembly GCA_014380105.1). Taxonomy (GTDB): domain Bacteria; phylum Cyanobacteriota; class Vampirovibrionia; order Obscuribacterales; family Obscuribacteraceae; genus QKMZ01. The sequence continues at coordinate 1,340 of JACMKL010000586.1, read as the reverse complement.
ACTGTCAGTTGGACCGCTCCGGCAAACCGAGCAGGCTTGCACTACCAGTGGTGCATTTAATGCCTTCGTCATCCACTAAGACTTCTCCGCAATCGCGCTCTTCAACCTGCCACATGTCGAAGTAATTTCGGATAAGCCAACCACGAGCTTCTCCGTCCTCGACTCTCGACCAAGTCCAGCCATGAGAGCTGCTAATGGAAGAAACATCACCGCGAGAATCATAAGAAATTGAGTAAGAAGTATCAACATCGCGGTAGCGGAAAGTAGAGACTCTTCCATTGCCGTCTTTTGAAAATCGATCACCAAACTGATTCAAAAAAGTCACTTCGCTCGGATTAAATTTCTTACGTCGATCGCGTGCTTTTTTCCATTCCGGGTAATTCTCATGAACCGCTGGATTCATCCAGACTTCATCAGTTGCCCAGTTGCGCTTGTATTCGCCGTACATTGAACGCCTCACTTTCATGTTTTTATGATCAGATGAGCCAATCTTTCAGGCTACTTTCAAATCTTGCCCGGTACGTCTGACGGTCAAACCGAATGTTTCGCATTTCGCTTAAGTTCTTGGACCCTTCTAGCAAGAATTTCGACCCACCGGTCATTGTTGCCGTGCTTGCGCGCTGACGCTACCAGAGAATCAAAGCCATTTAATTCTCCGAGGTTGCGAACTTGTAAGTTCTTGATAGCTAAATCGGAAGGATTTGGAAAACTCTTTGGAATTTCAACGCCAAGAATACGCATATGCAAAATGTCGGTCAGACACTTGCTGCACTTACCGCAATTTTCGTCGCGTCTTTCAGCACTAAAACAAATGCGTAAATCGTGAAAACCCTCAGGCCAGCCACGAATTTCTTCACGTTTTTGGATACGCGTAAAATTGGCACCATCATGCACAATTTGGAAATTTTTTGTTGAAAGTAGATGGTCAGTAATTGGATTCGATCCCCAGGGAATTAATAGTTTATGGTAGGAAGAACCGCTTGCAATCAGCCCCTCGGAATATTGACCAGACAAGAGCATCAAACTGGACGCCACTCCTGCGATATGAGTATCGTCCCATTCGATGTTCAACGCCTGGAGATTTGTAGACATTGTAATCAGGTCAGTGTCTAAGGTTTTTAGGGTTTTGCGCATTCTTGCGCTGGCTCTCTTAAATGCGTCTTCTTGAACAAGCGGAATATCAAATCCATGGACAAAAACACCAGCGTCAATGTTTCTCCGCCAATGACGATCGCACTTATCCAAACGGTGTCTGTATATAGTGAAAGTGCTGTCGATGCCGCCGCTAAAGGCAGCTACGGCAGTTTGTGAATTCGGCTTTTGTGATTCTTCGAGTCCAT
>JACMKL010000072.1 GCA_014380105.1 Candidatus Melainabacteria bacterium | reverse complement strand
GGAAGTTTTTACGCGCGCAAAATGGCTGGCAGACAGACATTCACCATTGTTGGAACAGCAGGTCTTGTGCGATTTCCTCGTGCAGGGGCATATGGACAGGCATGTTCGACGGATGCGAAAACTCTACGAGCGGAAACGTAAAACTGTTATCGACGCGTTAAAAAATCACTTTGGAAGTCGTATCAGCGTGCTTGGTGATGCAGCAGGAATCAACGTTGTAATGCGCATTAAAACCAGACTTTCCGACGATGCAATAGTTGAGCAAGCTGCGCAAGCGGGAATCGGCATTTCAAGCACCAGTCATTGCTACCTTGGCAAGAGTCCACGTGGAGAATTCCTTTTCAATTACGCTGACCTGCAAGATGCACAAATTGAATACTGTATCTTGCGTTTGGCGGAAATCACTGCGTAGTTGTCAACTCGTTGCGCGGCTATCGCAAGCGATAACGAGGATTAAGTCTGGAAAGTATTGCAAACACTGCAGCCATAGGACTACGGTGAAGTCCTATTTTTCTTTCTTTTCTGGAATCCATTACCAACACAAAAATCCTATCCATTTGCTGTTTTACCTCAATGTATAGCGACTTTGTGTTTGCGAAATTGAATACAGCCTGGCATCGAAACTCTAACTAATTCCCGGACATGTAATTCATGTCGTTAAGAGAACTCGGTTTGATTGCGCACTTCGCACAATTCACGCCTGGTTTCACAAATGGAGATACACCATGAATCTGTTGTTACTGTGCCTGACGGCACTGATTCTCGGGTTCCGGCACGGTCTGGACTTCGATCACATTGCGGCGATGCTCGACATGGCAGGAACATCAGCCACGGACGAGAAGGAGGCGACTTCGAAAAAGAAACTTCGTTTCGCTGATGTCCTTCGCAATCTCAAACTGCCTGCGCTCTACATTCTTGGACATGCTTGCATGATCATGATTTTGGGCGTCTCCGCTTTGATCTTCGGCGAATTCATTCCGCCCTGGGTAGATGAAGTGATGGAGCGAATCGTTGGTGCGACCTTGTTGATTTTGTCGCTCTACCTTTTCCGCTCGCTTTATCTTTACGCTACCAAGGGTGAAGACCTTAAGTTGCGCAGTCGTTGGATGCTTTTGTTTGACTCGATTGCTCGCGGCTGGACGTGGCTTAAGGTGAAGCTTTTCGGCTGCCACAGCCATCAGCATCACCACAAGGATATCAATTGGGATGCGAAAGGCTCGTTCTGGATTGGCATGATTCACGGCTTCGGCGCTGAGACGGGCACGCAAGTTTTGCTGTTCGCTTCGGTGGTTGGTGTCGGTAGTATGGCGTCCGGAATTGCGATGTTGTGCGCGTTTACGCTTGGTATGGCGGTCTCGACTTTCTTGATTGCTGGTGCTATCTCGGCAGGTTTGACGTCGTCTGCTTTCTTCAAGCCGGTGATGGTTGTACTTGGCGCTCTGGCTGCGATTTTCAGTCTGGTGGTTGGACTGTACTTCACCTTCGGCATCTCGTTTCAGTTGCCCTCATTTTGAGAGTAATGTGGAACAGCGGAACAGTGATATTGATAAAAACCGGACGGGAAGCGATTTCTCGTTCGGTTTTTTCTTGAGTTCTTTTTTGAACTCAATTTTTGGGTGCTTTTATACTATAGTAAGTAGTGAAACCAGCGTTTGAAAACAAGTCCTTCAACTCTACTTAATGGCAAGCTCGAAGAGTTCTTTTTCTTGAGACGTGGAACACGGAATG
>JACMKL010000585.1 GCA_014380105.1 Candidatus Melainabacteria bacterium | reverse complement strand
GTTTTCTCTCGTTTCGATGAGAACGTTGCTTAAAATTGGCTGAACGACTCTGGTCGCTACAGCGCTTGTGACATCTCTCAGCGCCTTAACCAGTACGTCCTTTTGGACATCGAACTGCATATATACAACCTCTCATGGTGAGGACCAGTGCGTAAAGAGTAACTTCCTGACAGGGGTGATTTCAAATGAAACTTCGCTACACCCCTGGAATTTTCAGGTTGCTGACCTGTCCCTTGTTGTTTGCTGTTACTCAGGGTTTTCAAATTTAGAGAACTAGAAGTAGTAGGGGAGCCTTTTTTCTGTAGAAAAGCCCGGAAAGGCAAGCCAGAAAACTTTCTCGTATGTAAATAACGTGTAGAGGGGGTGTGTAAAACCCGATCGATCAAAAACCCCTCCTGTAGCGTATTACACAGCTCTTGTACAAAAAACGAACAAGATACTGACAGGTTATCTACAGGCTCTCAAACGCCCAACTTGGTACGGATTCGGCGGATCGATTCAGAAAGATCTGCGTCAGATTCGCTCTGTTCCTTGATCTTAGCGTATGCATATAAAGCAGATGTGTGTTTGCGGTTGTTAAATGCACTTCCGATGCGAGGAAAGCTCATTTGAATTAACTCATGTGCCAGGTACATGGCGATATGTCTTGGCAGGGCTAAGTCTTGAGATCGCTTCGATGAGCGGAGTTCCGATGGTTCTACTCGATATGCTTCAGAAACTATTTCCAAAATCTTTTCGAGCGTGATCGGAATTTTGGGTTGGGTGGCTGTTTCTGGCTGTAGTAATGCAACCAGGTCTCTCGAGGATAATTCCTGTCCGGTCATGCTTGCATAAGCAGTAACGCGTGTCAGAGCCCCTTCCAGCTCACGAATATTATTGGTGAACATTGAGGCAATCATTTCGATCAAGTCAGGTTTGATTGAAAGCCGGTCCTGCTCGCATTTCTTTTGAAGAATTGCCATGCGTGTCTCCAGGTCTGGAGCTTGCACGTCAGTGATCAGACCCCATTCAAAGCGGCTTTTCAAGCGTTCTTCAAGAGTCGATATAGCTTTTGGTGCGCGATCAGATGTAAGAACGATCTGTCTATTTCCGTCCCTGAGTGCGTTAAAAGTGTGGAAAAACTCTTCTTGAGTTGATTCTTTGCCGGCAATAAACTGAATATCGTCCATTAGAAGAACGTCTATTTGTCTGTAACGCTTGCGAAAGTCCATCATGCGATCTTCTCTGATGGAAGTAATCAGCTCATTGGTGAAACGCTCACAGGTGATGTAGCGGACATTTGTATTAGGCGAATTGCGCAGAATTTCATGCCCGATTGCTTGCATGATGTGAGTTTTTCCAAGTCCAACTCCACCATATATGAATAAGGGGTTGTAGGCTTGCCCTGGTTTTTGTCCGACCGCTTGGGCTGCGGAATGGCAAAAACGGCTATTGGAGCCAACAACGAACGTATCAAAAGTGTATTTTGGATTAAGATTCGACTTTGAGACCACAGCCTGACTCATTGGTTGGATGTTGGCGTGTGGATTTAGTTGAAATGAATTTTGTTGATATGAAGGATGGTCCGACGCATTCAGAAGAGAGCGCGATAAATTAAGTGCGTCTTGCGCTTCGGCTTCCGGAACAACAGTGATGTTGGCGATCGATGGTGAATATTCGCCCTTCGCAGCTTTAGGGTCAACTTCAAATTTGACATTTATCTTGCTGTGAGTGGCTTGCTCAAAAGCATTCGCCAATTTATCTTTGAAGTTGTTGTGCAGATAATTCTTGGCAAATTCGTTGGCAACGGCGATGACAGCTTCTTCTCCACTGACGGAAAGAAGTGTCGCTTGTTGTATCCAAGTTTTGTAAGTAGCTTCGGGCAGTTGGGTAGACAAGATACTTCGCACATCCGTCCAAATCTCAGCGGTAGATTTCATGAGGCGAACATCTTCCCGCTCTTCGGTCATCATCAAATTGCTCCGTACTGTCGATAGTGTGGCTGAGCTCGTTACAAAACTCTGCCGATTCCAAAAATAAAGATAAGGATTCCCTAACCAGTTGTTGGTGCTGATAGTGCCAGGCAAATATCTTCGCAACCGCTGAGGATTAGCCCCCTAACTTAGTTTCAATCTGTCACGCGACTGATCAAAGAAGGAGGACTAAAAAATATAGCCGACTTTGAGTCCGACTATTTCGTAAATTTTTTTACCCAGCCCAAGCGAAGGACCGGCGAAAAACATATGCAGGAGATGATAGCATAGCTACCTATTCGTATTCAGCTAAGACGCTAGCCAAAATATTTTAAAGGTTGGCTCCAGGAGTTACACCAGTGAAAAGAACCTTGCGCGGATCTTTGAGAAAAGTCAAAAGAGGAAGCGGCTTCCTTAAGAGAATGGCTACTCATACCGGACAGAAGATAATTAAGGCACGTAGAGCTAAGGGACGTTACAGGCTCTCAGTGTAGGTTTTCGCATTGCTTCCGGCACATGAAAGGCTGAGAAAATCCAGCGTATTTCAAAGGGCTTATACGGGAAGGAAAAGCGTAAACTCGCGCGTCGTCACCCTGTATGTAGTGCCGCGTGCCAAAGAGCAGCGAAAAGCGCCAAGCAAGCCGAGGTTGCCATTCGTTGGTTTTGTTGCGGCTAAAAAGGTTCTCAAAAGCGCAGTTTCGCGCAATCGGGTTAAACGTCGTGTCAGGGAAGCATATCGCCTCCTGACACGTTCTTTGCGAGATGGTCAAAGTCCGGGTACTTTAGTTCAGAATGTAGCCGAGACGCCTCGCTACAAGCTAGGACAATGGTATGTGCTTGTATTCGTTCTGCATGCAAATGCACTAGAAGCCAGTTGGGAAGAGATTTTGAAAGCGGTGGATGATTGCCTCACCAAAGCAGAAACCAAGCATGGTGTTGTGAGAAACACACCAGCACAAGGTCCAGCGCGCCCATCAGGCGGACCAACCGGGGCCAAAAATTCGTGATCAGTGGCAATTTAATAGTGATAAAAACGCTGTCCGCCTGGCAGTCCACCCGCAAGTGGCGCGCCCCGGCCTGCCGTTTCTACCCAACTTGCTCTGAGTACTCAAAACAAGCGTTTGAAAAATTCGAGTTTTTCGGAGCTTTGCGTTTAAGTCTTGTACGCATTATCAAGTGTCACCCGTTTCACGACGGTGGCGTAGACGAGGTGCCAGAACAAATGACACCAGTGTTAGCTTTAAACGTTATGAAAAGCCTGCAAAAAAGCGAATTTCGGTTGCTCAAAGGTAGGATATTCTCGCGGCATACATGGATTAGAAATTCGTGTTGCGCACAAGAATCGGATAGATCGCCCAGGCCAGCCAGCCTGACTCAGAGGTAACTAAGTGGACATCACGTATCAGTACATGATCCCGATTCTGCAGTATTTCCATAAGCTGACCAACAGTTATGGTTGGGCAATTATCTTGCTCACCGTGCTCGTGCGCATTCTGGTCTGGCCGTTGGTTGTGAAATCAACGCAGTCCATGCAGAAGATGTCGCAAATGCAGCCGATGATGAAGAAAATTCAGGACAAATATAAGGCTGAACCTGAAAAATTCCAGAAGAAAATGATGGAGTTCTACGCCAAAAACAAGATGAATCCACTTGGTGGATGCTTGCCAACATTGGTTCAGTTGCCGGTTCTCTTTGCGCTTTTTGCTACTTTCTCAGGACCCCCATTCGGTGATAAAGCAATCGACGTCAAAATAAATGTCGTCGACAAAAAGGATGCAGCTCAGGTCAAGAAGGTTGAAGTAAGTGGAAATAACAGCGCTTACGTGTCGACAACCGGTCAGGTTGCCAAAGTGGTTGTTTTCCCAGGTGACTCAGTTGTTCTTGCAGGAGACAGTCTTGATTTTGGAACTCGCTCAGTTGAAGGACAACTGCCTGTTGATTTCAAAGCAGATTGGAAGCTCGCCAACGTACAGGTCAAACCGGGCGAAGAACCAGCCGCAGTAATCACTCCAGAAGGCCATGCTACTTTCAACAAAGCTGGCGAGTATCACGTCCAGGCGATCGTGCCCGGTATTGCCAAGCATGAAAAGTTTGGTCCTATCAACGGTCTTGGCAAAGTTGCCTCCGGAATGGAGCTGTTCAAACCAGAAAACTATGACTTGATCGTCATGATTTTATTTTTTGGCGCATCGATGTACTTGTCTTCTAAATTGACCATGACGCAGCCCACGGTGCCGCGCGACCAGATGGACGAGTCACAAATAATTCAGCAGCAAACAGCAAAGACCATGCCAATAGCACTTTCTGGAATGTTTTTCTTCATTCCTTTGCCCTCGGGAGTGTATGTTTATATGGTTGTGTCCAACCTTATTCAGACGTTGCAAACATGGCTCGTCATGAGATCTCCTGCACCGGCGTTTGTTGACGTGACTGAGGGTGATGATGACGCCCCTCCGCCACCGCCATCAAAAAAAAACGAAAACAATGACAGTGGTAAAAACGGCTCTAGCAAAGAATCCAAGAAGAATGTCGCGGATGAGCCAAAACAAATTACGGTGGAAAGTGACACCGGTGAATCAATAAGTTTGTCAACAGGGAAGCGTAAAGTTAAGAAGAAGAAAAAGTGAACCCATGAACACACTAGACGATAACGCCAGATCATATTTGGAGAAGATCCTCGCCATTTTGGACATCGAGGCTTCAGTCTCCTCTGAAGAAATAGATGACACTACAACCTGCCTTCGCATCGATTGTCGACCGGATGACGCGCGACTTTTGATTGGTAGAAACGGTCAAACTCTGGAAGCACTTCAGTTTATTGTTAGACAGATGTGCAAATCAGCAATGGCTGACCAGGGGCCGTTTGTAGTCGACGTATTGGACTACAGATCACGTCGCAGACGCAACCTTGAAGATCAAGCGAAACGCGCTGCCGTAGAAGTTCTCAATGGCGAGCAAGAACGGATTGCGTTGCCACCAATGAGTCCTTACGAACGCCGCATCGTTCACAAATATCTTCAAGAAAATTTTGAAGAACTTGCTTCTGAGTCGGAAGGCGAAGGACAAGATCGTCACATCGTCATCACCTATCGCGGCTTGCCAGAAGGCGGAGCGACAAAGCAAAAGCAGACCAATGGTCACGTTGACGCTGATGATGATTTCTCTGCTGAAGAAGCAGAGTATGGGGACGAAGTCGAAGCCGAAGAAGCCTAAGCACCGTATCTAGTATCAAGCCGTCAGCTAGTTTTCTTCACACCAATCTAAACACGTTGCTTTTCCAAATTTTTTCTGGAAAAAATCCCTGGCGCCGAGCAACTCTGCGCGCAATTGATTGCGTCCTTTCTCTCCACGAAAAGGTAGGACAACACAGTGTCTGAGCAAGTGAGTGAATATTGAGATGTAGGCAGGAAGCCGCTTTGCGCCTTTCAAATATTGGGAAAAGAATAGAAAGCGATTGCGCGTGTAATAGTAATCTCGCCAAAACCGTCGTTTTCCAGTAGTAGATGCGTTTCCGGTGTGCTCGATTATGGCATCTGGAATAAGCAGACATTGCCAACCTTTGAGTCTGAGTCGATGACAAAGCTCTGTATCTTCGAAATAGAGAAAATATGTTTCGTCAAACAGCCCAGCTTCTCTCAATGCTTCCGAACGAAGTAATAGATTTGATCCGGAAATCCATTGGCAATCTACTGCCTCACCCTGAGCGTCAGATCTTAGATAGGTCTTTGCGCGAGCAAAATCAATTTCTCCTCTCGCCTGGACTATTTTTGCTCCAGCTTCTTCAACAATGCTCGCACCCAAAGCAGCAGCTTTTGGATTGCTGGAAGCGCCGATAAGTAATTTGTCTAAAGATTCTGCAGGAATGGAGGTGTCGTTATTGAGTAACCAGATAAAGTCGGCGTTTTTGTCCAGACAGAATTGCATTCCCTGATTACAACCGCCGGCAAATCCATGATTGCTGGCTAATCTCAAAACATCGATGCCTTCAAACTCAATTTTGAGCTTTTCGCCATCATTTTCCTCAGATCCGTTGTCGACGAGCAAAATATTGAAATTCGCATTTTCAATTTCTTTCAGCGATTTTAAGCAGCGGCGAGTGTACTCAATCCCGCGCCAGTGCAGGACTAAGGCCCAAACGGCTGGTGTGTGTGGCGGATAATATCTCTCTGTAGTGCTCACTTTACTTCTCTGACAGTCTCACGCATACGAGCGAGGCTTGATAATATTAGAGGGAGTTCCGACGAGTAAAGGGGTTGGTTCGTGTCTGAATCGGATGTCCCGAAAATTGAGTCAACGCCTCCGGGCGAAAATGCTGCCGATGTTGAACCACCAATTCGACGCCAGGGCCTAACAAATTTTCTTCGTGCACTAAAGCACGTCAATGAAGCTTCTGTCGCGGAAAACGTCAAACAACGTTTTTCAGACTATGTCACTATCGCACTAGTTGTCCTGTGCATTCTCAGTCTTGTGATGGCTGTATGTGTGCCTGTGCCGCCTGGCATAAAATTACTGCCACTGCTTTTCACAGTCGGTGCGGTCATTTTTTACATTATCAACCGACTGGGCATCATGATCAGCCTCACAGCTCGTCAAGCTCTGATCGTTTGGCAAATTTTGGTTGCCGGCTTCTGGCTGGGTGTGACAAGCGCGATGTTAGTTATGTTGGCTTGCTTCTATTTTGTCTCACAAGGCAACGGCTACTAGTCTCATTTTGCGTAAAAAATTGATTTCGCGATCGCGCTTTTGTCCGACCGTGATTGGCTTTTGTATTGCAGTCATCTTTTTGTGTGTGCAAACTGCTTGCCAGAGTGCAAACTTAGAGACTGCGAATAAAACTGTAGTTTTCGCCATGAATTGGGAGCCAGTCGGCTTCTACCCGCTGCGTGCAGTCGACTCGGCATCTTACTATGCTCAAACGCTCGTCTATGAGGGACTGGTCAAATACAGTCCCAATATGGACATAGAACCCGGTCTGGCTGAGCATTTTGAAATTTCGCAGGATGGAAAAAAGTATGTTTTTCGGATGCGGAAAAATCTATGTTTTTCGGATAAGTCCTCCATTACTACCGAAGATGTGGTGGCATCCATCAAAGCAGCAGCTTCAAAATACTCGCCCTACAAGGACGATTACAGAGATGTCAAAAATGTGATTGGCAATAACGGCGTGATTATTCTCGAGCTGTATGAGCCCTGTGCGCCACTTTTGTCACGATTAGTAGAATTGAAAGTGCTTCCAGAGCGTTTGTTAGCCACTCAAGACCGTGGTAAGCGGGCGCTTATGCGCAACCCAGTATGTTCCGGACCATTCGTATTAAAGCGATGGGAATCCGGTCTGGAGCTCGTCTTTGAACCCAATCCATATTATTGGGGGAAACAACCTGGAGTGAAGCGCTTGATTTGGAGAGTGATTCCGGAGATGAGTCTGCTGGCGATGGCGGTTAATCGCGGTGATGTGCAGGTCGCTCAAGTTGACGCTCGAGCCTGGGCATCCTATTTGATCAAAAACCAAAATCTACAATTGGATGCATTCGTGGGATCGCGCACTCTCTATTTAGGTTTCAACCTAAAACACTCTCCCTTTGATGAGGACAAGGTCAGGCATGCAATCGCCGCTTGTGTGAACCGTGAAGCTTTGCAGAAGCGCTTATTTGATGGCTTCGCTGTGGTGCCGGCTAGTGATTCTGCCCAGGGCAGATGGTCTTTTGATAAAACAGTCAGGACAGTCGAATATGACCCTCAAAGAGCTCAGCAGTGGCTTGGAGAACAAGGATTCAGGCTTACGAAGAGTGGATTTGAGCGCCAGCAAGATGGCAAAAGTCAGCTTCTAGCTTTTCGCATCAAAACTACTAAAGACTATTCAGAGGTGGGCGAGGCAGTTGCTGGGCAACTGCGTGCTGCCAAAATACCGACTGAAGTAGAGATTGTCGAATTCGCCGCTCTTCGAAACCGCTACTTGCAGAAAGGCGACTTCGACGTTGTGTTGTGGAGTCGGTCGTCAGGACCCGATCCAGACTCATATCTAATTTGGGCAAGCAAAGGGCCAATGAATTTCTCGAAGTTCAATGATCCTGTGGTTGATTCACTGATTTTGAAAGGCCGGACGGCTACTTCGATTGAGGAGCGGAAGAAAATATATTCGGAGATTCAAAGGACACTTGCGAAGCAGGTGCCGTGGGTGTTTCTTCTGCAGCCAAAACTCTTATTGGCTCATCAGAAGCGCGTTGTCAATGTTTCAGTAGGCGGCCAAACGAAAATGGGATTGCCCTGGGACAATCCGCTCTTCAACGCTGCGCGCTGGGAAGTTCAATAAAACAAAGTATCTGCGCTAGCAAAATGCTGCAACAAACCAGGAAAGGCAAGCATGACTAGCATGCTTGCCAAACTAAGTGAACATGGCCTATGTCGCTTAGTTGGAGACGGACTGGTGTCGTGTCTCTAACTTTTAGCGGGTAGGTGGGTTAACTTGGGTCCACTGGATACCCTGGATGTTGGATTGTTCGCAGATTGGCTTGTTGCCCAAGTGCTCTCTGTACCAACGAAGTGCCTTGGCCATTCTGTGTACTGCGCGTTTTCTTTCCGATGCGAGTGCCCAAGATGGAGGCTTGAGATGGAACCAACGTCCTTCATCTCCACATGCTTGTGCATTTGCTGGTAAGGAACTACTGCTGAGTAATAGAACTGACAATGCAAGTATTGCTTGTCTCATGAAACGTCCTCTCCTTGTCTAAGGTCCCTGGCGGCCTAATAACGGAAACCATCATTGTTAGCCGGTTGCCATGAAGTCACCTACCCGAGAGTAAGTAACTCCAGGTCCATTGTACTATTCCCTATTCAAGACGCGTTATGTCAAGTAGATTTGTTGTAAAAGACGGTAAAGCTCACAGGTGGATAGTTTTACTACTTTGGTCTGAGAATTAATCTGATTATCAGATACTTGAGTAAAAACACTCAGTGCCAGGTACTAGATACATAGCTATAGTTTTCAAGTGATATGGTTTTCAAGTAGAATCAGCTAATAAGCTAGCAAAGTCTGCCTGAGAAAGGGTTTTAACAATTGGGCAAAGGTCAGCGGGAATCCGAACAGCCAAATAAGATGCCGATTCATCCAGTGGATAGCCGTGATGCCATCCATTGGTTTGTCGATAGCGTTGGTTTGCACAAAGGCTCCAGTCGCGGACTTTTGGTTACCGGATTTGATGCGGCTGATGAGCCTTATCTTGAATCCGCCATTATCAATCTGAAGACTCGCGGTATCACTCCTGCTGTTGTCGAATGCGAAACTCTCTATCAGCAAGCGGCTAATCTCTGGGAGCAAGCAGTTCGAGGCACATCATTTGGTCGACCAGTTGCAACTCAATTCGAGTTGGATCTAACTGGTGCTTCCGTAACAATCATCAAAGATTTTGTAGTTCCAAAAACCGCCCAAGAACTTTGGTATCTCTACCACCACATTTTGTATCCGCGTGCTCTCAGCAGCAAACCGGTGCTGATAACAAGCAGTCATTCGCACTCAGATTTCGTCAATCTCGGCAGAGCCTGTGAAGATCTCGAATACGCTGGTCGCAAGGTCACCTGGGAAAAGGTGCTCTATATAGTTGATGCAACTATGATCGACTTGCATCATTTCGCGCAAGTGAAAGAAGAAGGACTGCCACCGATGGTGAAGGCAGAATATCTTCTCTACTCGACTTTAAAGGAGCGAGATCTCAATATCACGCCCATGCATGTAGTCGGTGACTATATGCTTGATTTCGCGATTTTCACACGTCAGTCAAAGCTTGATATTGAAGTTGATAATGTTTCTTCATTAGAAGGAAGTGGTTCTTATTCAGCTGAAGCAAAGAAAAATTTGGAGTTGCTCAGTGATGGCTGGCGAATTCTGCGTCTGACTAATTCGGAAATTATGGGTAATGTAATTGCTTGTGCGGATGCCGTAGAAGATGTCTGGCGCGGCGGTTTAAAGAAGTCCTCGCATGGTCGCTTGATATCTGGTAATGGTTCGATTGCGGTACCAGATTTGCCGGTAGAAGACGAAGTTCAACGCTTGTCAATTTCTCATGGAGCTGGTCCCGCCGCCATTACAGGTGGTGCGGGCACTGGAAAATCGACGGTACTCGCTCACCGTGTGATTAGTTTGCTCAATCAGGGCATCAACCCCGAGTCTATCTTATTGCTCAGCTTCTCTAAAGAAACTCTGGAACCAGTTAAGGAAATTGTCGAGCGCCTTGCAGACAAACAGCAAGCGCAGAAAGTCAATTTCTTCACCTGGCATGACCTCGGTCTCAAAATTCTGAAAGAAAATCTTGCCGCAATTAAACGGAAACCGCCATTGAAGGTGGAATCGAATGTCCAAAAGGTCATTCAAAAGTTGCTGCAAAAGTACAAGAAAGATTTGGATCCGATGACATTGGAATTATCCGAGGAGTTGGATGAATTCACTCTGTCGTCGCTGATTTCTTTGTACAAAGTCAATTTGGTTGCTCCCAATCACGTCAAAGAGCGTGGAAAAGGTGACATTGACGATCTTGTAGCGAAAGTTTTTCAGGCTTATGAAGACCAGCTGCAAAAGGCGAATCGTGTAGACAAAGACGACATGATCACACTGTCTGCAAACTTGCTTGTAGACAACGCTGATGTGCGTGCGCGCTATCAATATCAATTCGAGTATGTATTGGTCGATGAGTATCAAGATTCAACTGCAGCGAGTGACCTCCTCGCTCGTCTCCTCACTTTCCCGCAAGACAATTTCTTCATTGTAGGAGATGAGGATGAAGCAATATGGGAAGCGCGGGGAAGCTTACCGCGCTTGTTGCCGGAAGTGTCTTTGCGCATGCCAAATGCTCGCTGTTACACACTCGACAAAAACTGGCGCTGTCACCCACAGATAGTCGACAATGCGCGACACATAATCCGTTCGCTTGAAAGACGGCGAATGCAAAAAGATTTTGTGAGTGGATGGGGACCGGCTCCTACTGCCGCCGTCATCGGTCCGCGCATAATTGCAGACGAGATGGCAGAATCAGAATGGCTTGCAGATGAAATGCAAGTCTTGATTGAGAGCGGTCGTCAATCGGGCGAAGTAGCCGTTTTGTACCGTCAAAATAAGTATGCAATCTTAATCGAAGAGGCGCTCACCAGGCGCAATATACGATGCGTGGCATCACATCCGGATGCAGGACTAATTCCTGATGAAGTTGGAGATGTGATGGCATTTCTTCGCCTCGTTATGGATCCGGATGGACCAAAAGCGAGGGAGTCTTTCGAGCGTATTTGTCAGCTGAGAGTAAAAGAGGTTGATCCAAAACTTTCGGCAACTATAGCCAGTTTTGGTGAGGCGAACAATCTTTCATATTTGAAGGCAGTGGAAATATATTCCGAAGCAGTCTCCGATCCTTCTTGTATTGATTTAGCTCAGCTTGTGCGTATTATTCGAACAATGCATGCTGAGAAATTACCTCCAGCTGAAACAATTTCACTTCTCAAACGTACACAGCGTCTCAACGATTACTACAAATCTATAAAAGTGCCACATGGTGTCAACTATGAACCACTTCGAAAACTCGCCCAACTTGAAGAAGAAGCGCGCCAATATAAAAGCGTCACCGAGTTTGTAAAAGCATTCAATGCCAGACAGCAAGACAATGGAGAAGGCACTGAAGGTCCAGTGCGCATCTTAAATGTCAATGAAACAAAAGGACAGGAATACGCAATTGTATTTATTGTGGGAATGTCTGATGGATTATTTCCGTCAGATGTAGCACCCGATTTAGAAGAGGAGCGCAGGCACTTCTATCTGGCAATTACCAGAGCTAGAGAGTTGCTCTACATTTCAAGTCCAGCGCAATTCAACAATGAGAAATTGCTACCAAGCTTTTTCCTGGCAGAGGGTGGTTTTGCTCTTGCACCACCTGGTGCAAAGTCAAATTCTGATTCGTCTGCACTTCAATCTTTAGTGGCTCAAGCCGCTCCAACACAGCAAATGGTCCAACCGACCGCTGCTGCCGCACTTCAAGCGCCACCGCCTCCTACACCATCAGCTCCAGCAGTCCAGGTCAAAGCAGCGATTCCGGTGAAGCCTGATACTGGGGTTCCGGCGACGATGACGCCACGTCCTCAGCCACAAGCGACTCCCATCCCGATCAAGCCCGACTCTGGTCCGACGCAAGCCCCAAAGCCTGCTGCTGCGCCAATTCCCATCAAGCCAGATACTGGCATTCCTCTACCGTATAAGCCACCAGCAGCGCCTCCGCCTGTCGCTAACCCTGTGCACCCCGTGCCCAAAGAAGCGGTTGTCCCCATTTTGCCAGATCCAGGTATGGCAGCCGTCGCGCATCAGAAACAGATGCAGCAATTACAGCAACAACAGCTTCAGCAGCAGCAATTGCAGCAACAACAGCTCAAACAGCAGCAGCAAATTAAGTTGCAACAAGCGCAAGAATTGCAGTTACAAAAAATGCAGTTAGAGCAACAGGCGATTTTAGATCAGCAATATGCAGCGAGGCAGCAAGCCTTGGAGGCTGCTGCTCGCCAAGAACAACAGTTGCCGCTACCGAAGTCCCTGCCACCAGTTCAGGCGGCGCCCGCAGCACAAGTTCCAAATTTTGCCGATGGAGGCGCGCAGCAAGAGCAATATGAGAAGCCACAACCACGTGCCCCAATCACATCGAAAGCTCCGGTTAAAAGTACTGAGCCCGACCCAATTTTGGATGAGATTTTAAATCCAAGAACGCCGAAAGAAGCGGGAGCAAACCCATCAACTTTCACTCCACCAGGGTCTGTTCCGTCTGCCTGGGGATTGCCTCAGGGGCAACTTCAAGCTGAAAGTGCCGCGCCAGCTACAGCTTTCAATGTTTTTGGTGTTCCGCTTGGTGCGGATGGTAATCCGATTGAAATAGACACAACTGAAGTCTCCGTGGCACCATCACCTACCCTGATTGTAAATGAAGCGGCAAGGTTGGCAGTTCGTCCAGTTTCACATCCGGACCTACCGTCGCTATTCAGAATCCCTGATCCAGCTCAACTTAAAATGCCGCCGATGATTGATTCACCCTTG
>JACMKL010000584.1 GCA_014380105.1 Candidatus Melainabacteria bacterium | reverse complement strand
TTACTGAAGACGCAGTCGGAATGGTCGACAACTATTTCCGTCGCCGTGGACTGGAGTTGGCAAAACACCAACTTAAGGGTTCGGAAGGCTATGGTTGGTGGTTGACTGAAGGCTCCGCCAAGGTATATGTCTTCATTCAAGATAGCCCAAATGGCTCTGTTTTGCGCATCACAAGTCCACTTGTGCATCTTCCCGAACAAAATAAGGAAGGCATGTATCGCAAGATGCTCGACCTGAATGCGAATCTGAGCAGCTGCGCACTTGCCACTCACGATAATATCGTCTTGGTTGTGGCTCAGAGACCGACTCTTGGACTAGTACAAGAAGAGTTGGACGAATTGGTTTGGAACGTTGCGTATGTCGCAGACTTATTGGACAACAAACTTGCCGACGAATTCAAATGCAAAATGTATGCAGAAGATGCATCGCCATCGAAAGCGTAGTCGAGACTGCAATCTTCAATTTTTTTTTCAAGGACTCCCATAAGTTGGCAACAATAAGCGGTAAGCGAGTGACAGGACAACCCTCGGTCAGTGCAGAAGATATTGCGTTCGTAAGCAAATTATGTAGACAAGCAGGTGCAACAGCACTCGCAATGAGAGAAGGCGTAGACATTCGCGAGAAATCGGGACCAAGTGACCGAGTAACAGCCGCGGATTGTGCAATCTCTTCAGTGCTAGTTAAAGAGTTAAGCGCGCGCTTTCCGGATGATGAGATAGTTTCAGAAGAGGACGAACACCATTCTCCTCACGGTCGCGACGAAAGAGTTTGGTTGATCGATCCTATTGATGGAACAGACAATTATATTTGCAACGACGGCCAGTATTCAGTAATGATCGGTCTACTTGTAGATGGCAAGCCGAATTTCGGATGGGTCTATGCACCAGCATGGAAGAAATTGTATTTCGGTGGTCCTGATTTCGGAGCCTTCTATGAAAATGATGGCGAGGAAAGTCAAAAATTTGGCCTTGTTGATGAATTAAAAATCGACTCGCAGGCACGCGTCATCATGGGTGGTCGCGATCGCAAAAGTCACCCGTGGGTTGCAGAATTGCCGCTTGCTACTGTCGTTAAGATGGGCAGCATTGGTCTAAAGGTTGCGAAAGTTCTGGAAGGTGAAGCTGACTTCTATATTCACCTTGCTGGACGTCTAAAGACGTGGGACACTGCAGGTCCAATCGCAATTGCATTGGGTGGACAACTCGAGGTCGGACCAATTGATGGTGAATCAATTGTCTTTCCAAAAGATAGTGTTTTATTGGAATCCTCAGTTATCATCGGGCGCCCCGGCTGTTTAAGTTGGTCTCGCGCTTACATCGCAAAAGCGCCTCAGTAGAAGTTTTTATGGCATTGATTACAACCTCAGAAGAGCTCGCAATTCTTTGCGACGAGATCGACCAGGGTGGTCGGTTTGCTATCGATCTGGAATTTATTCCGGAGCGCACATACAAACCTGTACTTTGCCTGGTACAGGTTGCAACTGATAAGGGTGTGCACTTAATTGATCCGCTCGTGCATCAAGACATGATGCCATTATGGAATCGATTTAACGATGAGAAAATTCGCGTTGTAATCCACGCCGCAAGCCAAGATCTTGATTTGATTTTCAATCAATTCCATGTGCTACCTACCAATATATTTGATACGCAAATCGCCTCTGGATTTGCCGGTCTTGGTTATCAAATTGGATATGGTCGCCTCGTCAATCAACTACTAGGTGTGTCCCTTTCCAAAACTGAAAGTTTTACGGATTGGCTCACTCGCCCACTGACCGAAGCACAAGTTTCTTATGCGATGGACGACGTACACCATTTGCTTCCACTATATGATTCGATCGCAGAGCGTTTGAATTCAATGGGACGCTTCGAATGGGCGGATGAAGAATGCAAACGCTATTGTTCGCCGGAGCATTTTGAAACAGAAAATGAAAATGCTTATCTGAAAGTTAAAGGGGCAAGCGTCCTAGATCGTCGTGGTCTAGCTGTTTTACGCTTTGTTTTTGAGTGGAGAGATCAAACTGCTCAAAGATTGAACAAGCCACCAAGAACGATTTTGTCGGATAGTCTGCTCGTCGAAGTAGCAAGAAAGCCACCTCACAAAGTCGAAGACTTAAATCGCATTCGTGGCATTCGTCCTGATCAAGTTAAAGGATTCGGACAAGCTCTGGTACGCGCCGCCCAAGATGGACGTGCCGTGCAAGATTCGGACTTACCTAGTTGGCCGTCTTCACGTGGGCCGTCAAAACGTGATGTCTTGATCGGCGACATGCTTTTTGCGATTCTGAAAGTGATCGCATACGAAGAAGACCTGGCCACTGAGCTTCTAGCAACGAGAGACGAACTACAATCTCTGATTAAGTTGCATAGAGAGAAAAAACTTGCCACTAAAAATGTGCCACTCTTAAATGGCTGGCGTTTTGATCTGGCCGGTCATAGACTGGTAAAAATGTTAGAAGGCGGAGATTTGACAGTGTCGATTGGTTCGGCCGAAACCGCTCCTATTTTGCTCATATTTGGTGAAGTAGAGACTGTCGTCGCTGATTGAGCAACAAATTAGTCTTTAAATTTACTGGTGTTCTAACTAGCCGTGACAGAATTGATTGCTTCAGCAGCTGGAGCAGCGGCTCCATCTGCATGTCCTTGAATATCCGATTGCAAGTTTTGCCCAATGAATTTGATGTACTCTTTGCGCAATTCAGTTATTTGACCGGTTAATTCATTCAGCTTTGTGATGCCCAAGACTATTTTGTCCTCAGCTTCATCGATGGCAGTTTTATAACGATCGGAAGAAGTGCCAAGAGTCCTGACGTTTTCACGAGCACGTTCTTGCTCTTGCTTTAACTCCGCGACATGCTCATGCATCCCTTTACGCTGTTCCAACAACAATCGAATTACTGTTCGCTTTTCGATTACTTGTTTTAAAAATGCGTGAAATTGTTTGTCGACAAAATTCTGATCGATCAGCCATTTCACTGCAGCCATATCAGGCGAATCGAAATCTTCCAAACGAACTGTTTGATAATTTTGTCCTTCTTCAACAACAACCAGTCCATATGCTTCTTTTGTTTTTAGTTGAACTCTAAAACGATAGAAACTTTCAGTGACTTCAACAGGTTTCTCATCAGAGACCAATGACAAGGTCGTCTGAACAGGGTGTTCTATATAAACAATCTTCTCTTTATCCGAGAGATTTTCTAAGTTGTAAGTTTTTTGCGTCTCTTCTTTGTAATCAAGATATAAAAATCCTTGCCATGCACGCACACGCCAGAACGGTTTCCGCTCAAAATTGTCTCTAACAATCACTGAGACGCTCTGATCAAGGGCAAATGGCAAAATGCGCGTATCGTCTTTTTTCAAGACATCAAGCAACGCTTCGCCAGCGTATGTGTCGGATTCGAGAATTGTCACAGGACCGGATTCAAGAGTGAGACCAGTTGTATTAATCAGTCGGAGTGCGGCATAAGGAAAACGCGGATTACGATTGGCGTTATACAAAGATATGCGCTCACCATCTATCAATTCATTGACGATCGGAATCAGTGCAGAACTATTGCGTGGAATCGTGACCGGGGTTGCGATTTTGTATTCGAACAATTCGCCGGATTCGCTTACTTCAACTTCAACATTTTGCAATTGCGCGGCATCAAATACATTGACTGCTTCTGCTTCTCTAGATTGATTTGGCAAAGGTCCCAATCTTCTCCAGTTGCCAGTGCCGGTCAAAGACTGAGTGAGCGGATCTTCCAAACTTTTATTTGCCTTAAAACGCTCTTGAATTTGCAATTCAAATGCGCCTGAGGAGGACATGTCGTTGCCGAAAGAGTCAGGGAAATTTTGAGCACGCTCAGCAAGAAAAGGTCCAGTTGAAATATGACCTTGAGCTTGTATTCTGCGTCGGTGAGGTTGCACAGGTTCGTACAGAGGTTGAATAAAAGAAACTGGTGCTGCGCTAATCAATGCGATTTGCACTTCATTCCAATCTTCATCTTGAACATTGTCGACAATCGCGGTGCCCTGAAGTAAGACCCTTCCACCATCATCAACCATCATTCGATAACTGGTTTTCCAGATCGGATTTGGAATTGAATATGCGATCACAACTTCTCTTTCAATTGCCTCAGTGAGTTCAATTTTGAGAAGTTTCCGGTCTTTTTTGCGAATTGATTGGAAGAGAAGCTCAAGTTGTTGTTGAATTTCGCTTGCCAGATGCGTGTCGTTTAAGGCAATTTCTGAAATACTCGAAAAACCATATCGCTTTAAGGTACTGCCGCCGCAATAAAGTAAAAGCTGTTGTTCGACGATTTTGCTTTCGCCAACCGCTTGCTCGACTTCGTCGAGTCCGGCAACCCGCCCTTCAATTTTGGTGGTTCCGACCTTAATTGTGACCGGAGAGCCTTTAATCTGAGCGATTAGCTCCAGAAGTCCATGGCATTTTCTCAAATCAAAGCCAAATTCCGAAAGTCTAGTCGGCAAAGTTTTGGCTGAATCATAGGTGACAGCGGCAATTCCACCGCCTTCAACATTGAGAACGAGCAAAGATTTGAGCATATCGTCAATATCTTCGGGTCCGCAAAGCAATTCTATTTCGCCCGGCCCCTTGAATTTGCCGCGGCGCTCAAAATGGCCGATGCCATGTTTGTATAGCGTCACTTTTTTCAGTGGGATGGTAATTGAATTCTTGGCTTCGTTCGCCATACCATTTTCCTCAGAAACAACTTATTATCGCATCCGATGCGCCTGCACTAAGGTGCACGGGATTATAAGACACCCAAAAACGGCTCTTTTCCCTCCCTATTTGCCCGTTTTTTCCACTAATTTGTACACTAATTAGTATGATCAATACATAACTAACCAATAGTGTTATCAGGCAGTGCAACCATGACATCCGACAAAAAACCGAAATCAGAAATAAGTTTTGCCGAAACAGCCCTCAGATTGGGCGGTAAAAGCGAAGAAGAGGCCACCCGAACCGGCGCGGTAGACCGGGCTGACGACGAAGTAGAAGCTCTTTTTGCGGAGCAATACAAGACATCGAATAGCCCGATTCACAAAGCCGTCTGGGATGACAAAATCCCGTTCGAGCAGTTTCGAGCGACCAAATTGCCTCCAGACAAACTGACTTTGCAGTCCATGCAACGTTCAATTGAAATTTTGAAGAAGCATAAGCAGCAAAACACCATGTACGGTCCGGATGGCAAAATACCCGAATCCGTTCTGGGCGATTTAGCAGATGTAGGCTACTGGGGCATGCTGATAGACAAGAAATACGGTGGTGAAGGCTGCACGACTCAACAATTTATGACTTTCCTGGCTCGTGTCGCCACAATCGAGCCGACAGCGGCTGGTCTGGCATCTGTTCACGGATGTATTGGGGCCGTCGACCCGGTGAGAAGCTTTGGAAACGAAGAGCAGAAGAAGCGATTCTTGCCAAAGTTGGCCAGTGGCGATGCACTTTCCGCTTTTGCTCTGACAGAACCAGGAGCTGGATCCGACCTGACGGCTTTGAAGACGACAGCTGTTTTGAAAGGCGACAAGTATGTCATTAATGGCGAAAAACTATTTATCACCAACGCCATTCCAGGGCGCACAATCGGCATTGTTTGTCTGGTTGACGGCAAACCTGCTGCAATCATCGCCGACCTGCCGAAGCAAGAGAATGAACATTTTCAGATCGTTAAATATGGACTGCATGCGCTTAAACATGCTTACAACCAGGGTTTGGTTTTCAAAGACTTCGAAGTTCCAAAGGAAAATTTGTTGGTTCCACCAGTGGGCGATGGATTGACCGTTGCTTATCATGGACTCAACCTCGGTCGTTTGGCTCTGTGTGCAACTGCCACCGGAGTGATGCGATTGATGTTGGCAAACATGTTGCCCTGGGCGCATTTCCGTGAGACATACGGTCACCCTATCGAAAGCAGAGAATTGGTAAAAAGGCGTATCGCTCGGGCTGCCGGTTTAATTATCGGTGCAGAAGCGCTTTACAGCTGGGGCTCGTGGTTACTTGACCAGGGATATCGTGGTGAGCTCGAATGCATCATTGCCAAGATTTTCGGCAGCGAAGCAGAGAAAGAGTGTGCTATCGAACTTTTCATGAAAACACATGGCGGTCGCTCATTTGTCCAGGGGCATATCTTTGGAGACAACGTTCACGACTTCCTGGCACCATGCATTTATGAGGGCGAAGGAGAAATGCTAGGTATGGCATTCTTCAAGTCTTTAGCAAAAGTGCATGGGCAGAAATATTTCGAGCCTGTCGGCAAGGCGCTTCAACGCGAAGGATTAAGAACACTCAATCCGGCTAATCCGATGCATGCTTGGAAATTGCGCAACGAATTGATTCCTTATGCGTTTTGGTTTGTCGGCAAGAAAATGTCGGCGCCTGATACATATGAAGGAGTACAACTCGGACCCGCTCTCAAAGCGCACGTTGACTTTGCAGTCGAGACATTGGAGCAATCTCCAATGGAATTGAGCAACAACATGACTAAGCACCAGTTAAAATTGGCTGATAGACAGTGTCGTATTGCTGAACTCTCGCAAAGAATTCAGGACGCCATCACGATGATCGTGACTTGCTTCTGGGCTCACCAGCAGGAAAATTTGGTAGTCGAGATGTCTGCGGACATTTTGTGTCAAGACTTGAGACGTAAACTCACAGGTGAGCGCGTTTCGGATAGTTATTTCAAGTCTTGCTCAAAATTGGCTGACATGATCCTTGATGGCGGTTTCCCAGGACTCGCAGAAATCGAGCGCGCTGACATCATCTTTGGATACACCAAGCCAGAGAAAAAACGCGAGCCTGCAAAGGTCTAATCTAATTAGTTAGACACAAAGCGGCAAATTGCAAAAAATAACCGAGATCAGTATTGACTGGTCTCGGTTTTTCTTTTAGACAAATTCAATAAGTACTGGAGCATGATCTGATGGTCGCTCCAATTTTCGTGGAGCCTTGTCAATCCAAGCACGCTTTAATGATGATTTGATTGGATCTGTGACCCAAATGTGATCAATCCGGTAGCCCAGGTTTCGCCTGAAGGCAGCCATTCGATAATCCCACCAGGAATATTGCCCGGACTCTTTTACGAGCTCTCTAAAGCTGTCAGAGAGACCCCATTCGCGAAAGCGCTCCAGGCTTGCGCGCTCGACATCACTGACCATTATGGAACCGCGTGTTTCGAGCGGGTCATAAACATCATCATCTCCAGGAGCGATGTTGAAATCGCCTAATAGTGCTATCGGAGTTGTGTTGGCATGATTCTCATTGAAATGATGGAAAAGATGGTCGAGCCAATTCAACTTATATAAATACTTTTCGGAACCCACTTCTTGTCCATTTGGGATGTAGACATTCATTATATGTATGCCGTTTACTTCCGCTTCAATCAATCGACATTGTTGAGGAGTGCCCTGAAGAGCCAGTCCACGCGACACTGAGTTGATTGGATGTTTCGATACGATGGCTACACCGTTGTATGTCTTTTCCCCATAGAACTCGACGTTGTAGCCGAGATCTGAGAAAGCATCGCGTGGAAATTTCGCATCCATCAATTTGGTTTCTTGAATAGCCAACACATCGGGTTCATTTGTCTTTAGCCAATCCACAACATGCGGCAAACGCACATTTAGTGAATTGACATTCCAGGTTGCCAAAATCATTTGACCTTCTCCTTTCCAAATTAGGCATCATTAGCCAAATCGAAGCACTTCGAGTAGAGCTAAGCTTTCGCCGTCAACAGAAAAATTGTACTGTGTCGAAACTTCAAGCAAAACTATCGCACTGATAGATACTGTATTCCCACTTAGACATAGATCTGATACTCGAACGCTAGCATTCACGGGCATTAACGGACATCTACAGCTTGTTTACACCCCCTGTAGAAAACTCATCATTTGCGCACCTGTTACCTACTCAAAATTACGTACGGTATCAGATATGGTATCGCTAGCTACAAGATAGCTACAGGTATTAGCGTTTAAGATTCGAAGTTTAGCCTGCCTCTCGAGAGCCTTATTGGCTCGGCGATTTCATCGCTTGCACATTGCTCATGAACTGCTTTTGATTTTCAGAGTGAAAGATGTAGAAATTATGCAGAAATTTGTTGTCGCTGCGAATGTGGCTGTCTGTGCTTTTCAACACGCCACCACTTTGAGACTTCTCCGCAAAGTGCATGGCAAGCCTGTTTTGATGCGATTGAAAACCGCGATGAATAGCTGACTGCGGCATCATGGACTTGAGGACTTGAGTAGTCCAATGAAGATGCTGATGAATAGACGATCTCCATCAGGCAGATCCCGATGCAAATCCGAAACAGTCACAGGTGCATATCCAAAGCCAGTCTTTTAGCTGTTTTTCAACCGATCGAATTTGCAAGCGCTAACACGGTATTTTCGTTCTTGCAATAGGGTGTATATGTCTATAGCACTACTTTTTGTCTATATAAAACCCGCATGGAATCCATGTTTTAGAGCATGAGTCTTGTTGTGTCAGGCTTTCGGACTTATAGAAAAACACTTAAGCTGCAAACTCGATGAATAACGTGTTTATGCCCCTTTCGGACCTTTACGATATCGGTTTTGGTGTGTAAAGTTGATACACATCGAGGGTGGTTGATGAATCCCCCACCACTGATGACCGGTTCACCTTTCATTAAGAACCGTGTAGATGAGACCGTTGATGATAGGCGTCACACATGGTCTCGCAACAAACCTTTTTGTCTCTGCGAGGAACTGCAAATGCCCAAAAAAGTACTGATCGCATTGCCGCCTGCAATGTTGGAACAAGTGGATTTTATCGCCGGTCACGAGCACCGCACTAGATCCGATCTGATAAGAGAAGCCCTTCGTCGTTATCTGGATAATTTCAGAAGACAACAAGGCGCAGCCCACCTGGCAGTTAGCACGATGGAAGTTAGCGAACCATACGTTCCGACTCTCTCGTAAGGAAACCATTCAAGCGCCCTATCTCTTGGACTTCGCAACTTGACACCACATTTGGAAGAAGACGCAACTACCGACAGTGGCAGTCATTGAACAAGAGATAGCGCAAAACCCTTTTTAAACGAATAAAGCCGCCGCAGATGCAACCTCTGCGGCGGCTAAATGTTTGTAAGAGACTATGGCAAGTGATCAGAGAGCATGTTATAGACTAATTACGCAAGAGTTAAGAGCAAACCTATGGAAAACACCACACGAGAAATTACAAGCGCTCTGAGAGCTTCCACAGCCCTTTCAGAAGCGTTAGGCAGTCTGTCGCAGGCTACCAGCAAGCTTGCAGAAAAACGAGCTACACTTGAAGAGAAGATGCTCAGCCGTTATTTCCATAAACTCGCTAGCGAACTAGCTTCAGTTCATGCCGTCTTAAATGAAATATTGGCTGAGAAAACAAAATCTGAAGAAGAGATTGTCTACACCAGTGTGATTGCATTATCAAATGAGATTGTCGCCAAACTCGCGGAGTTTCACAAAGCAATCGACTACAACTGGAACTACCTTGAGCAGTATTTTGAGCACGGCTATTTAGCTGAATTAAATGAAGAATCGCACTTCTTGGAAAATGCGCAAACATGTCTTACTGAACTTAAGGAAGTTCAAAATACCTGAATCGGCTACACAAGCGGATTACACTCCGCGCACGTTGGTATTAGCACTCCTGGTGGTGCAGCTCATTTCAGTTGTCTAGACTACGAATTCGCCGATGTTACGTAGTGCTTTTTGAGCTTTGAAGCGCACTTCCACATCTTCGTCTTGAGCCGCAGCTTTCAGCGCGTCAACAACTGAAGGGTCTTTCGTAACAGAACGTTTTAGAATTTTCCCCAAGGCTTTAGAAGCGGCTTTGCGAACCAATTTTGATTCATCGGTCAGACGCTTCGAAATTTTGAGCGCGGCGGATTCAGGGATACGCGGAATTCGCTCAGACAATCTAATCGCTTCGAGGCGAACCCATTCATCTTTATGATCAATCAGACCTATGACCGCTGGCAAATAAGCCTTCGCTATGCCAGGACGTTCCTGAAACCATCTTAACGCCACTAATCTCACATAAACACTCTCGTGTCCCAGAGCATGAGAAAAAACACGTCCATTCATGTTTTCCACAATTTCAGGCAAACCGAGTTTGAGACTACGTGGCTCGAAGCCTGGGTAATCTTGTTGAAGAATCATCTCGTCGACGATTTCGGCTAGTTTTTCAAGGTCCGACATTTTTCCTACCCACGCGAGAATTTGCTCGCAAAATTACTACATGCTTGTTCTAAAAAAACGCTGAATGTTGTAAAAGCTCTATTGACCACCAAACATTTTCTGTAAATCTTGCAGCTGTTGAAGCGGGTTTGCGCCACCGGCTCCACCTAATCCACCCATTCCGGGAAGTTGCATTCCACCAGCGCCACCGCCCATCATCTGCTGCATCATTGTATTTGGATCTGTAGGATCCGGTTGCACAGCGCCTTTGTTGACATATCCGTAGAAGACCATTTTGCGCAAGAAGCGGCGAGACATGTCATAACTGACGGAAGCTACTTCTACATACATCTGAGTCGAGCCACGTTGTGTATAACGAAAAACGTTTTCGTTATAAGTGCTGTATTGCTTTCCGGTGCGAGCCACTCTGATATTTTCTTGCGTGATTATTTGTTGTTCCATAATGCCAGGACTCAGTTGTCTCAAGCGATTGCTGAGAACACCGATTGAAAATTGGTTGCCAGATACTCCAGTGACTGCTGCTGAAGATTGAAAATTGCCAAATTTGATGACAACAGGCACTTTCATGTTGCCCATCATCTGTTTCATCATTCCAGCCATCGCCGCATTGCCCATGCCTTGACCACCGGTTTGTGCTCCCATTTGCTCGTAGGCATTCGTCAAATTGGCAGGAACCATGAACGCAATCTGCGTTGGCTCGGCGGTGATGTTGCCACGTGCATCGGTTGCGAAAGTGAAATTAGCTGTTCCAACCGACCCGTTTCTAAGAATACGCGCTGACTTTGTGGCGTCATCAGGATCGAGTTGATAGTTGAGGGGAGCAATTTGCATTTGGGCTAAAGTGAGGTTGCCGCCCCAGGTTCCACGGAAATCGGCAGGATAAGACCTGACCACTGTACCTGCCAGAGTACCTGCGGTAGCTTGTCCTTTGAGCAAACCAGAATTATCCATTTTGGGAGTCAAAGCTTTTAGAACAATTGGGAAAGTTGGAGTAGCCTTGCCCGAAATTTCTTCGAGACGGCCGAATAGTAAAACTGGCTTCTTGGGAACAGCGGCAGCGGGAGCCGCAGTCTTCGCCACTTCTTCTTTTAAACCGCCAAAAGTTTTCGGGGTTATATGTGATGTTTGTGGATGGCTCTCTGTAGATTCAGGACGTACAACCGGCTCAGGCTGCGGTTCTATTCTGAGGCTAGAAGTTGATGGAGTTTCCCCAGCAGGAGGGGTGACCGTCGGAGCTGGCCTTTCACTGCCCTTATCTCCCGAAATCTCACCAAGAATTGCCGGTGGTAATCCGGAATTTTCTGATTGCGCAAAGACTGCAAGTGGAAAAATTTGACCAGCCATAATCAATGACATCGCGCCCACCGCAAATGTTTTTCTCACCATTTCTTCACCCTTACTAAGATGTGACTCATGGCACCATATATGGTGCTAGCAAATACGCAACTCCAACCGGCGAGTTCACCTCTATTCGATTGTGATAGTAAACGCTCCATAGTTAATATACAGTACCATCCATATAGTTGGCACTTCAGAAATTGGACTTAAGCCCGGAGACCTCAGCTCTGCCAGAAATTATCGTTGTAATGGGTGTATCAGGCTCAGGCAAAACCACCATAGGTGTTGCTTTGGCGCAACGCTTGGGCTGTCCTTACATTGAGGGCGACGATCTTCATCCGCCCTCAAATGTTGCAAAAATGAGGGAAGGGACCCCGCTCACCGATCAAGACCGCGCTCCCTGGCTGGCCGCTCTGGCTGCAAAAATGAAAGAAACGAAAGATTCTGGGCAATCTTGCGTGGTCGCTTGCTCTGCCTTGAAGTCAGCTTATAGAAAAACTCTTACCATTGATAATGACGTGCGTTTTGTCATGCTCGAGATTTCGTACGAAACAGCGTTAGAGAGACTGAATAATCGAAAAGGGCATTTCATGCCAGCTAGTCTTTTGAAGAGTCAGTTTCAAACTTTGCAAGAACCGCATGATGCAATAGCTGTCAATGCCGAACAGCAGATCGAACACATAGTTGATGATATTTTTAAAAAGCTACCGACTACGAACGCTCAATAAATCATCGACTTTGCGCAGTAAAGCCTCATCGAGTTTTGCATTTGCAGCAATTAAATTATCATTTAACGTAAGCCGAACATCTTCCAATATATGTTCAAAATTTAGAAG
>JACMKL010000583.1 GCA_014380105.1 Candidatus Melainabacteria bacterium | reverse complement strand
TCGATAATGTCAAAGAATTCCTGAAAATCAACTAGCTCTTGAGCGATAGATCTTCTGCTGGTATCAACTCTACTTTCAACCAACCCTCTTCGCGCTTGTCGAAGTGTTTGTAGCAAGAAATTGCATCGCCTAGGCCTTCAAAAGCTGTCAGAATTTTTGATGGTTTGAAAGATGTGTCTTGAAGCACTTTCAAACATTTTGGAATGTATTTTCTATGGCTGCAGTTGGCAGCTCTGATGGTGAGCGCTTTGTTCATGGCTGCGCCAATCGGGAAGAATTTTGCGGTCTCTGGATAAACACCAATGATTGAAACTACTCCGCTTTTTCTGACTGCTTCGACGCACCACTGAAGAACAAGAGATGGTCCGTCACCCTGACGCCACTGTTCGCCTGTCATCACCGAAACGGGTGCCACCAATTTTTGTTCGATGATGTTTTCGATCATGCCGAGCAATCCATTATTGTCAGCTGGTCCGCCGTGCGGACGCTCTGCATCTATGCCAACCGCGTCAATGCAAGCATCCGGACCAAAACCGTTGGTCAAATCTTTCAGTACTTTTATTGGGTCCTGTTTTTCGAAATCGATTGTGATGGCACCTTGTTTTTCGGCCATTGCCAGACGATCGGGTACTGTGTCAATTGCAAAAACCTCGCGCGCCCCCATCTGTTTTGCAGCCGCAATAGCCATCTGTCCAACCGGACCGCAGCCGAAGACAGCAACGAAATCGCCCTTTTTGATGTTCGCCATTTCAGCGCCCATGTAGCCCGTTGGAAAAATGTCAGAGCAGAGAAGAGCATCATTGTCGGTGACATTTTTAGGAATGGCAACGAGCACTGAGTCAGCATATGGAATGCGTGCACGTTCTGCTTGCAGTCCGTTGAATGCTCCAGTCGCTTCCGGTCCACCGAAAAAGGCAGTGCCTGCATCTGGACCATTAGGATTGGCTCTGTCACACGATGCGTACTCTTCTGCTTTGCAATACACGCAATCGCCACATGCGATTGTTGAACAGACGACGACCCGGTCGCCGACCTTAAAATTGAAGACTGATTGTCCGATTTTTTCGACAACGCCTACAGCTTCGTGTCCAAGAATTGTGCCGCTCTTCATGCCAGCCATTGTGCCGCGCACCATATGTAAGTCGGTTCCACAAATCGATGATGCAGTAATTTTGATCACGGCGTCTGTAGGTAATTCGATTACAGGTTCTGCGACTTCATCAACCTGGATGTTACCAATGCCGTAGAAAACAACTGCTTTCATTTTGACCTCACAGGGGATTAGGATGCACGCAAACTGGTCTTCAGGCACCCACTAGACTGGCGCGCCTGAAACTAATTATTCGGTGTAGATAGTGTGCAGACCGTAGCAGGTTAGGATAGTTCCACCTCTACTGCAAATTTCCTACTTGACTTTATTCTCGAGTTTAAAGAGACGAATTTGCGTCTCGAATGCAGTCGGTGCCACTTTTACATCGCCAGAGAAGGGGTCGTCGTAAGTGGCGAGTAAAAATAGATTGAGGCAGATTACGAGACTGACAATGCCAACCATAACGACTTGAATGTGCAAATTATCTGCACTAAAGAAGTAGGTGAATATGATTGTTGCGGCGCCACCTATGAAGAGCACAATCCACAATACTAGTGGTAGTCCGCTGTGCAAAGCTTCAACGCGCAAACGTCTGCAATCGCCTAGTGTGACCATGGAAGAGAGTAGAACTTGCTGTGCATTAACCTGGCGATTACTGGTTGGCTCGTAGGATGTGCATCTTGACCAGATTTGGCGATAGATAGCCCAAGCCTTTGGACTGTCTTTCTTCTGCGCGAGCATCGGCCATTCGTCATCTACAACTTCGGTTGCATACTGTAAGCAAAGCTCACGCAATTCTAAGCAATCTTTGGGCGCGAGCCCTTCAGACAATCTAAAGACATTGCCGAGCGAAGATGCTTCTTGTTGAACAGTTTCTCTTGCCACGCCAAATCGTTGCATCGAATCAGCAACCATAAATCCAAGCAAGACGGCAAAAAGCATGGCGACGAACTGAGAGTACGGGTCTGTTATGTCATGCTGGTTTCTGAGATCGGTGTTGCCCAAAAATTTCCGAGCAATGATTAGACCGCCGATTGAAGCTGCGACGACGAAAAAAGTAATGATCAGACTCTGAAACAAATCCAACTCCTTTTCTCCTCACAGCTTGCAATTGCGACTTTATTATCGCAAGGATCAGCAACTTAAATGTAAGCATTAGTCCTTTGAAACCGGCGCATGAGTAAACATTATTTCTAATGAAGTCTTTGCACCCTTCCCGGGCTGAGAATCGAACCAAACTCTCGCTGGACATACGCACGAAATCAGTTCGGTTCGCTCACGAATTATCCCAGCCCCGCTGCCTCCAGTTCTAGTGCGCAAAGGCGGTTTTTCGGCATCATATCCAATTCCATTGTCCGAAATACTCATGGTGAAAACTCCCTGAGTCTCTTCGATAGTGAGAGTGACAAGTGAGGCGGACGCGTGTTTGGTAATGTTGTTGAAACATTCTTGAGCGATGCGATAAATATGCAAAGACACTTCTTCCGGGAAATCCGGAATGGTCGGTGGACAGATGAATTTCGTCTCACAGCCAACGCGAGCGGAAAGGCTTCGGCAAAGCTCTTCGATCATTGGTCGTAATCCACAATCAACCAGATCGCGCGGCGAAAGTTCCTGGCACACGTCTCTCAAGCGCGTGGCGATCTCATTGAGGATAGCGATTGTCTCTGTCGTCGATAGGGTGTTTCCGCCAGATGCAGAACGTTTCAACAGCATGACATTGCCCAACACCACATCATGCAAATCCCGAGCAAGATTATTTTGAATGGCTTCTTGTTGGTCGACTATTTTTTGCACCAGCGCGTGTTTT
>JACMKL010000582.1 GCA_014380105.1 Candidatus Melainabacteria bacterium | reverse complement strand
TAACTCAGGTCTTCACCAATACAAAGTTAGCCCTAAAGAGTTTGAAGAGTTAACCAGATATTTTCAGCCGCCTACAAGTGAGGAAATGTTTGAAGTCGTCGTTCATTGAAAGAAGCGTGAGATTTCCAGCCGCACGGTGCGAGAGCTTTGCGTATCTACTCTTCTTTCCGCAAGTCTCGGGTTTGCAAAGCCCTTTGGTGGATGATCAATTGACTGCGTACCGAACGTTCGGTAAGATGCAGGAAATTGTCATTTTTCCTAGCGGTTCTTTGTGATGTCGAGACAAACAATCTTACCGGAGCTACTTGAGCTCTTTCGCAAGTTTGGCTACGATGGTGTAAGCATTTCCCGCATTTCCGAGGCCACAGGTCTGGGAAAGGCCAGCCTTTATCATCATTTTCCTCAAGGCAAAGAACAGATGGCTCGAGAAGTGCTCATGTTCGTTGATCAAGCAGTCAATGAATATTTTGTCGCGCCGTTGAAAGTCGCTGGCAGCCCTAAGCAAAAGCTGACCAATATGGCCAAGTTAGTAGAAGAGTTCTATGACTGTGGCAATAAGGGTTGTCTAATTGAAGGTCTTACTCTTGGTGATGCTGACGAACTCTTTCACGATTTGATTTGTGCATCTATTGAGAGTTGGCTTCAAGCAATTGCTAAAGTTGGTGTCGAAGCTGGACTCTCAAAAAAAATAGCCAGAGAGCGGGCAGAAAACATTTTAATTGCTATTCAAGGAGCGTTGGTAGTTTCTCGCGCCATTGGAAATCGTGCGCCCTTTAAGCGCGTTATTCGTGATATTCCATCTATGTTGCTTGGCACTTAAGATTTAAGTTTAAGCGATCGGTAGCTTGACAGTGTACCGATCGTTCCGGTACATTGAAATTGTACCGAACGTTCGGTGCAAAATTGAGTCAAAATGATTTGGTACAAGTTTTGATTACGATTTTCCAGTAACAATCTAAGAGCATCAAGGAGTTTAGCCATGAAGGCAGCAGTAATAGTTTATTCAGACCCAAAGAACGGCAGTGAAGAGTCGCTAGGTCGTGTCTTTAATGCTCTCGCCACCACCTATGACTTTAAGCAGCAAGGTGATGATGTCACGCTTCTATTTCAAGGTGCAGGCACGCGCTGGGTTGGTGAATTGAGCAAGCCAGATCATCCTGCTCATGAACTCTACCAGTCGGTGCTTGATAAAGTAGCTGGGGTTTCTTGTGGCTGTGCTGATGTCTTTGGCGTCACGGCTGAGGTAGAAAAGCAGGGTCTAGAATTGATTAAGGATAATCCTGTTCCTGGTACATCAGGTTTGCCTAGTCTGCGGAAGCTCGTCAGTGATGGCTATACTGTTTTGAATTTTTAGAAGTACGTGGTCATGAAGAGCGGTCCATTTCATAAGGGCGAGATTGAAGTTCAGAAGCGGGCAGGTGAGGCGGCCCGCGCGAGGGCCAATGGCGCTGTGATTAGGTCTGAAATACTAGAGGGTGCCTTGAGCTTCATCGCTCGGCAACCTCTGGTGGCAGTCGGTACCGCAGCTAATGATGGTTCTATTTGGGCTTCGGTGATTTTTGGTGCCGTTGGTTTTATGCGGGCTGATGACACTCATACAGTTCATATTAATCTAGAGCAAGGCGTGGTGGCAAAGGGCGATCCGGTGCTTGAGAATCTTGCCCATGATTCACGTATCGGCACCTTGATGATTGAGCTGGAAACAAGACGACGTCTTAAAATCAATGGTCGAGCAGCTTTGGTGTCGAACAACTTAGTGGTATCGGTAGAGAAGTCCTTTCCTCTTTGTCCTAAGTACATTCAGCGGAGAATCGTGCGGCTGGCTGGTGGGGCTGATAGCTGCAAGGAGACGAGTCTTACTGTTGGTATCCAACTGGGTTTGCCTGAAGTCGAATTGATTTCTGACTGCGATACTTTATTTGTAGCCAGCAGCTACGCCGATATTACTGCCGATAGCAATGCTACCAACATTGATGTCTCTCATCGCGGCGGCCATCCTGGTTTTGCTGAAGTCGTTAGCCCAAGGTGCATTCGAGTGCCTGACTATGCTGGCAATGGCATGTTCAATACTTTTGGTAATTTGCAATTGAATAAGAGAGCCGGTGTAATTTTTATTGATTTTGCTAAGCAGCAAGCTCTGCAAATTACAGGTTTTGCTGAAGTTCTATTTGACCAAGAAGATAGTGGAAATCAAACTGGTGGCACTAATCGCTTTTGGACTTTAGAGATTGAGCGCTGGCAGCGTTTTACCCTTTCTGGTATTGAAGTCGAATTTCTCGACTACTCACCTTTCAATCTCTAGTCTTTGATTGCTTCCATTAGCTCGGCATTAAAAGAGAGGCAGAAGCTTTTTGTTCAGCACGAAATGTGATCGCAGAAGTCGCCGTGCCAGCAAGCACAGTTTTGTTGAAACGCCCAAGCCTTGCTAGTTTCACCTTTTATACTAAATGCTGTAAGAGAAAATCTTATTAGAAAACCGGCATGGAAAGTGGGTTTTGCCCATGCCGGCTTAATGAGTTCTTTTCGGACGCTGAAACAAGAGATGATTTTTGATGTCATCTCTCGTACGCTTGTGTCGGAAATTAGTGGCCGCAGATGTCGTCCGGTTTGGCACCTTGTGGGTGCACATGTCCGGGACCGGAATCTGCAGGCGCAGTCATGTGGTGCGCTCCACCGTGGCCCGTGTGGTTCGAGTGACCAGGCATCAAATAGGTCGGGAAGATCGTCATAATCAGCATGGCGAGTCCCATTCCGAGGTGTGCGAGGTCAGAGCAAAAGGACAAGGATTTCTTCGCTTTGAAATCAAGAACGGCGTCCTTGATGTAATACAGCGAGAACCAGGTCCAGAAAATTCCCATCGCCACGTTGAATGCAACAGTCAACCCTGGACCAAGCGGCAGCGGCTGAAACATGGTGAACATGCCCAGATACATGCCGGAGTGAGTCCAGTCCCACCACTGCTTGTTGAAGGGGAGGAGTTTGCCCCAGGTCATGGCGCGAGCTGCGTAGAAGATAGTGCCGAAACCGAGAATCCAGGTCCATGCGCTGAACGGAATTGGAATCAGCCAAGAGGACAGGTGACTGGCCATCGCCAGCATGCAAACGAAGTGACCTGCTTCACCTTCCCAGTCGAAGAAGCCGATCGCTTTCTTGACGGTGGCGGGCTGAAGAAGTCGATAGAGATAGAAGCCGGCGAATGCCAGAAAGAGCACGCCGAGCGAAGAGATCAACCATTCGGGCGCGACAAGAGCGACGCTGTCAGGCATGTGATGCGAGTGATCCATATTCATTTCCTTCATTGGTTTGCACACTCCCAGCTGCAAGCGCAGTGCGAGTGTGTTTCGAGACAGGTCGGATGGAATTCAAAACGATGATTGCACGCTAGGCAAAAAATCCACAAGCGAAAGTGAGTGGGAAAATTTGCTTAGTGCTGCGAGTGATATCGGTTTGAGTTGTTTCCTGACTTGTGAAATTTGAAAAATAGAGGCTTTCAATCTGACAAATACACATACCTTTTCGCTACTTGGCAGCTTGTTAGGCAAACAGATCAACGCTAGTTGCAAGTGCGCAAAGATGCACACAGCAGCAGGCTTGCACGCCTTTTCGTCGCTGCCTGTGAGTTCGACATACTGAAAATCTTTCGATTTACAAGCTGAAAGATTGGCTCGCAGAGCCGCATTAGCCTATCCCGGGGTGGGGGATGTTTGTGAATTAGAAGTCAGAATTGCGAGTGAAGAACATCAGCATCACAACCCAGATGACAACCATGCCGACGTAGGCTTTGAGGAGACCAAATAGTAATCCCAATGTGTCCGGCATCAACTCACCCATTTGAAGAATCTAAATCGATTCTACTCAAGTGGTTATTGACAAACAATTGGCAATAGAGCTTGGTCTAGAGTGTTTGGGCGATTCAGATTGGACGATTTTGCTTACTCGTTTTTGAGGATGAAACACTGCTTTTACTAGTTTAAATCGTAGCGTGTGTCCCTAAAAAATAACCCGAGAGGGTTGGCGCATTTTCATGGCCAACCCTCCAGGTTATTCGATCGGGAGTCGCTCTTGGTGAGAGATCTATTCTTCCGTGGCACCCTCGTCGAGAGGGCGACGGTATTTGTAGACGTGCACCGAGTTGATCAGACACGAGCCGGCTTCGGGCAGGAAGGTGTCTTCCCAGGTGAAACCGGGGATGACAGATTCCATGTCTTGCAGCAGGTCGTCGGCGGGCTCGTACAGCAGCGCGCGCAAGTTGTCGGGATCGACGCTGCGGACCAGGAAAGTGACTTCCTGACCTGGCTTGAGCTGCGACATGATGTTCATGATGACGCGCTCCTTATCCGTCACCATCGAGGCGATGAAGAAGGTGTCGTAACCCAGAGGCACGTGCAGTTTGGCACCGTCCACGGTGGCGACCTGGATATGATCCTGGAAGCCGAGTTCGGTGAGAGCCTTCACTGCCTGGGTGGCGGCTTCGGGCTCTTTCTCCACCGAAAGCACCTGGAACGGACTGGACCAGTCGCGCCAGAACTCACGGTGAATCACCTTCTTGAGCTGCTCGTCGTCGTGGTCGTGACCGTCTTTCAGGCAACGAGTCAGTTCGGTGGACAGACCCTTCGCCTGAGCAGCCTGAACAACCGCGAGGCATAGAGGCGTCCACGGAAGCGGACCACCACCGACGAAGACGACACGGCTGTTGGCAGTCAGACCAGCCAGTTCGCTCTCCTTCATGGCGAGCTTCAGGTAGTGGTCGATGTAGGGGAAGTCCAGAACGCGGTCGGGCTGGCTGTAGTACAGCTCAAGCTGAAACTCGGCGCGCTGGCACAGACTGCGAAGGTCGGCGGTGACGCCGCTCTGGCTCAGAGCCTGAAGCGCACGCTTGCCTGCCTGGTGATTGTGTTGCATCGTGACATAGTGCACGAGAGCTGTCAGCTTCTCGTTGACCACCTCATTGCGAGGCGACAAGTCGGTCTGAAGCGCGAGGGCATCGCGAGTCTCAGTGACGAACTGCACCAGTTCACAGAAGCGACGATTTTGCCATCGTTTCATGATGTTTCTCCATTTCATGACTAGTTCTTTCCGGAGCACAGCAGTCGCTCAGGTCGGAAGGTTTTTTTGACATTTTTCTCGCATCACTGATGAACCGATGCAGCAAGAAGCTGTCCGAGGCGGAATGCGACGGAACGGTATACAGCAGAAGCGAAGACAGAATAAAGGCGAGTTGCTAGGCTATTTCTTCTTTTTCTTGATCACAAGCCGCTCGACGGTGTCTTCGCCAGCTTTGTGAGTCTTGATGATTTCGGCACAATCAGATGTTTCCACCCGACCGTACTTGACCTTCGACGGAAGAACTACGACAACAGGGCCTTTCTTGCAGAGATCCAGACATTTGCAGCCTTTGACCTCGACGGATTCTTCTGCGCCCTGACGTTCGATTTCAGCTTGAAGTTCTTCCAAGATTTTTTCGCTACCGCGTTTGGGACATTTCTTCCCGCGGGTACAGACAAAGATTTTCGCGGGCTTGCCCATGAAGTGACTCCAATTCGCAGCAGTGATTTGCCGCTTTTTTATAGACTCGTGAGAATGAACAACGTGCCATCTGGATAGGTGGGGCAGCGTCGCTAGCTAGGGGAAACTTCGCTAGGTTCTGGTTACTTGAAAGAAAAATTCCACCCGTACGAGACTTTCTCCGTGAAGAGAAGGTGATGTCGCGCATTTGGGAAGATTCTTTGAGGGTTTCCAGAAGAGGAGAGAGATTTCTCCGAAGAAAAAAGAAAGACAAAAGTACTCACGTAGTCTATAAATCTCCAGAGGTCAGTATCAACACAATGTTTAGAGCTATTGGCCATAGTCTCAAGCTAAAACTGGGGCGCCTTTCGCGCCATTCGATGGCGATTTTTCAAGTAGCTTATTGAGAATTACTCACAACAATGGTTGCGCTAACTCTGTCAACTTGGCAACTACTTGCGAATCATTCCCATAACTCAAACGCTGAAAACCCTATTTCTACGTAAAAACACCCTGGTGAAATCTAGCAGTTGGTGCCATTATCAGGACAGAGTAAGGATATTAGTCGAGACAACTTAATGGACCTCTGGTCAATATTACTTTTAGTTGCGCTACTGACCGGCATTATGGGCTGGTTCGTTACACCGTTTACGAGCGGCATCATTTACATATGTATGATGTGCGACGGTGATCCAATCGATTGGGGATTGGAAGTCGCCTTTTCCGTGGCTGTTCCGTTTACCTGGGTGTTCGCGCTAATGGAAATAATCCTTCTCTACCGAATTTGACATTGTTGCGAACGATAAAAGCTTATTGCGAAAGTTGTCATAATTGGATAGTCGCTCAAGCAGGGGTATGCTTACTGAAAAGTGCACCACGGCGTGAGCATGACAG
The DNA here is from genome assembly GCA_014380105.1 of Candidatus Melainabacteria bacterium. Lineage (GTDB taxonomy): Bacteria > Cyanobacteriota > Vampirovibrionia > Obscuribacterales > Obscuribacteraceae > QKMZ01. Next base: position 485 of record JACMKL010000582.1, on the reverse strand, counting down.
CGACATTTTCAGCAGAAGATATCCTCGAAATAACTGGCGGTCGACTGGCTCAAGGAATGATGCCTGACGAATCTGATGCTGCTGAGCTTTGCATCGATACTCGTGAGCTCAAGGAAGGCTCCTGGTTCGTTGCTTTGCCTGGTGAACAGTTTGATGGTCATGATTTCCTGGGGGACGCCTTTTCTGCCGGTGCGCTTGGCTGCATCGTCAGTGAGAGAGGAAGCTACCCAATTGCCAGTTCTTCTTTTCCGCTAATTGCTGTAGACGACACGCTCACTGCACTTAAGAGCCTGGCGCGCAATTGGCGCCGTCGCATAAATCCAATGGTGGTGGCAATTACTGGACACGCCAATCAGCCCTTTGGCGTTGTTACTCAAATGATGTCTCGACTTTTGAGTTCTTCTTATGGTGAGCAACTTCACTTTGTGCCACCAAATGCAGTGCTGCCTGCCAGCCAGTCGCTCAAACGCCTTCTTTCTATGGAC
>JACMKL010000071.1 GCA_014380105.1 Candidatus Melainabacteria bacterium | reverse complement strand
CCGATGCAGACGCCAGAGGGGCTGGTGCCGCTGGGAACGTACCTGAAGCCGAAGGGGCTGGCACCGGATTTGGAGTAGCTAATTGAGCAGATTGCTGCTCATAGGAAGTCTGGTGAAAACCAGCCGGACTGAAGCCGGTTGGAGCTGGCGCTGGTGCGCTGGCAGGTGCCGCTGGCATGGGCGCAGGGGCGGGAGCAGGTGCAACGGACTGCGCGGAAAATGTGCCGGATGCCTTTGCAGCTTGAGCGGCTGCGGCGTTTGCCGCGTTGACAGCGGAAGCAGAAGGCTTAGTGAGAGCAGCCAGAGCCTGAGCGGTGTTTGACGCTTGGAAATTATCAGACGCACGAGCTGGGGTTGAAACAACCGGAGCTGGGCTCAAAGCAGCGGGAGCTGGCGCAGGCGCAGGGGCTCGTGCAGGAGTTGGAGCTGCGCTAGGAGCTGGTGTTGATGGAAGTGGAGCTGGGGCAGGTGTTGCGGCAACTGGCAGAGTAGCTGCTGGCAGTCGTGTTCCGGAAGCACGCGGGGACGGCAAGGTTGGAATAGGGGCGCTCGGCAAGCTCGGTAATGACTCGGAAGTAATCGAATCGACGCCGTTACCCTCTGGATGAAGATGGCGCGACATCATCGCCGAAACTTTCTCTCTGTCCGCCGCCACGACCAAAAGTTTCACCTTGGTCTCCTCTATGCGACCTTCGAGCTCGATTATCTGCTGCTCGACAACATTGATTTCGGCGGAATTCAGCGCCTCTTTCTCGTTGAACTCATCGAGCAGTTGCTTCAGCATTTCGACGTTGATGGACATGATTGATAGCGACTCCAGTCAGACCGGCGATAACAAGTGGACCCATAAGGTCTCACCTAAGAAATTATTACCACCTATAGAGCAAAATAACCCGCTTGGAAGCTATTTGTGTTCTTCTTCTTCGTCTTTGGCGGCTTCTTTCGTCTCTTCAACGAGTGTCGTAAATAGCCACATGCAGAGCTTGTCGAGATGATCTACCGGTGGAATGGCGTCTGCCATGCGCCACATCATTCCTTGCTCGGTGATACGAACCTGAAGAGTAGAAATTGGTTTGTACTCATTTTCGTACTTACTCAATGCCATGACCCGAGTGGTCGGGATAAGATAAAAATCAATGTGGTCATCTTTGCCTCGCACCACTAGGCTGAACAGACGGGTTGAAAAACGAGCCCGGAAAAAGGTTTCGGTTTCTTCGACTTCGCGCTGACGGTTGACTTTGGTAGCCTCTGTCACGTCACCGGATATGGTGCCGGAAACGTGCAAGTCAGTTCCGCCGGCAACCTGATTAAATTCGTAGGCATATCTCTGAAGCAGACCAAAAATTTTATCTACCAGAACTTCCACGCCTTTTTTATAAGCCGCTTCGCGATAAAGTTGTTGAAGCTGCACTCCGCGCTGTTCTGCCAGAAAATGCATAGACTCTTCTTTAAGACGGCTCATCCAGTCGGCGCCAGTATTGGCTGTCGCTTCCGACTCGTGATAAACCAGCACTTGCTGGGCGACATTGCTTAATTGATCTGACTGAGAAGACGCCAAAATTTGAGCGCTGTCGGACGCATGCATGGCTTGACCAGGCACAGTTTTCTGCTTTGCCGGGTGGATATCCAAGAATTTCTTGAGATCGCTTTCTTTTCGAGGTTTGCCCTTGGGAGGGTCCTCTTTCTTTTGCCACATGCGACGGCCTCCTTTCCGATTACAAAACACTATTATGCAACCGGCCTTCTCCACTTCCTGTACCACTACAGAGAAATGTCGAAACGACCCCCGAAAGAGTGACGGCTTATCTGACCTTCTCAGGCATTTTGCAAATATCTGACCAGTTGCGTGTATTCATTCAGATCGGCAGACGTTTGCTGCAGATCTAAACCATCTGCGTAAATATGCACGAGGGGTTCGACGGCGTCCGGAAGAACCAGAATCCAATGGTCCGGACGAGTCTGAATTTTCACGCCGTCCAACAGCTCCATCGGTCTGTCCTGATGTTTTTCAACTAGCAAACGCATGATTCTGCCTTTGCGCTCCCAAGGACAATGCACAGAGTCGACCTGATAGATGAGCGGTGGCAAATCGGCGACCGCTTCGGCAAGACTTCTGCCCTGGAAAGTTAAGTGCTCCAGAACTTGTCCAACCGTAAACATTGCGTCGTAGCCGTTTTGGAATTCAGGGAAAATGAAACAGCCATTTGCGCTACCACCCAAAACCGCTCCTTCGAGCTTGGCGGTGGTGCTACCGATTTCTGTTTCGGATGCCTTACAACGCACAACCTTGCAGTTGTAGCGGGCAGCGATGCGCTCAATCGTTGAGCTGCTGTTGACCGGTACCACAATTGAGCGACCAGGCTTGTCTCGCAAAATAATGTCGGCAATTACTGCCAGCAAAAGTTCGCCTCGGATAATTTGTCCGGTTTCGTCAACGAGCGTCACTTGCTCGGCGTTTCGACCAATTTGGACACCCAATTCGGCATTCAAGGCGCGCACGACGTCGGCAAGCTGTTTGCGCATGCCGATGCGTTCTTCCGGTCTTGGTGGCATATTGCGAATCGATGAATTGAGAACAACTGTTTCGATGCCGATTTGACCGAGCAGATCAGGAAGAATAACGCCTGTCTCTGCCATCGCATAGTCGATTACGACTTTTGGTGCCTGAGTGGCAATCGCGCCAGATTTTGTTTTTCTTGTGTAATTACTGCCCGGCACAATACAGAAAGGTACTTTGTCTTCTTCGAAAACTTGCCCTTTGACGTGCTTCAAGAATTCATCCGCATAGTATTCGCGAACTCTGCTTGGGAATGTGATACTGCCTACATCTGATGGCAAGCAGCGCGGGAAATCTTCTTTAAAGAAAGTCGATTCGATTTTTCTCTCCATCGCTTTTGTAATTGCAATGCCTTCGCTATCGAAGAATTCGATTGAGACTTTGTCAGGTTCACGCTGCGAAACTCGAACATGCAACAAACCAGCCGCACGTTGAGTCTTGACGTGATAGCGCGAAATTGGAAGTGGCATTGACTCAAGGTTTTGAACCTCGACGCCGACTGAAACCAAACCAGAAACCATCGCACGTGAGATCATCTGACTGACGCGCCAGTAGTCTCTACTTACCAGTACTGGTCCCGATTTCAGTGTCGAACCGTAAGCTGCTGCCAGGTTGACGGCAAACTCCGGTGTGATATCGATATTGGCTAAGCCACGAACACCATGGGCACCAAATAAGGTGCGCGGTGCTTTGGTTCCCCAAATAACTGAGGAGGTCACTTTGGCACCGGAGTCAATTAATTTGTCCGGCCAAATTCGTACATCCGGGCTGATATGCGCTTCTTGTCCAACATTACTGTTGGCGCCTAAAATTGCCCCTTCCGAAATTTCGCAAGAATTATGAACAGTAGATCCATTACACAATACGCAAGCGGTCAGATTTGTTTGACTACCTACATAGACATTCGACCAGATCACAGGGCGCTTAAGAACAGCCTTTTCTTGAATTACAACGTTGTCGCCTAGAACCGAATATTCTTCAATAACGGCATCACGACCAATTCTGCAATTGCGTCCAATGATGACTGGTGGCTCAATTCTTACTGATGCATCGATTTCACTGCCTTCGCCAACCCAGACACCTGGACGAATTTCAGGAAGCATATTTTTCAGTTTTAGCTTGCCGTCAAGAATATCCTGGTGGGCCTGGCGATAAACCTGCAAGTTGCCGATATCGCACCAGTAGCCATCATCAACGTATCCATACATTGGCTCATTGCGAAGAAGCAGTAGCGGGAAAAGGTCATTCGAGAAATCTTGCTCTCGGCCGAGAATGACATACAACATCACTTCCGGCTCGAGGATGTATGTTCCGGTGTTGACGGTGTCGGAAAAAATTTCGCTTGCGCCTGGTTTTTCCACAAAGCGTTTGATGCGCTGCTCGCCGTCTGTGATCACAACACCGTAATCGAGCGGATTCTCAACGCGTTTCAATACCAAAGTAGCCTTTGATTTTTTCTCTTTGTGGAATTTGATCGCCTTGGTCAAATCCATGTCAGTCAAACTGTCGCCAGAAATGACCAGGAAAGTCGAATCAAATTGATCTTGAATTTGCTTGACGCAACCCGCCGTACCAAGCGCTTTTCCTTCTTCTGTAGAATAGGAAATTTTGCAGCCGAAGTCTTTTCCATCGCCGAAGTGGTCGCGAAT
>JACMKL010000070.1 GCA_014380105.1 Candidatus Melainabacteria bacterium | reverse complement strand
GCACAGCGTCCACAGGACGCCGTTTGCACCAAATCCTACAACGTTGGTGAGTGCTACGCTTTTATCTCGTTCTGACGTCATGTGCTGAAGCATGTCAGCGTACAGTGATTGCTCTTCTGATATTTGAGCTTCCACATAATCAACTTCTAAATCTACTTGTTGAATGATTTCGATTGCACTTTGGCGCGCTTCGCTCAGTTCTGCTCGTGCAATCATCTTATCGGCATCGCTAATAGAACTTGAACCTATGCGTGCTTTTAGTTCCTGAATTTTTTTAAGTATAGGAAGTAAATTGACCTGCTCTGCAAAACCGAGCGCATCAGGAGAGACTTCTGTACTGTGCAGATCTATTCGTGCCTGCAAGATTTTGCCCGGCACATCGACTGTATTAGATCTAACACTTGCTGCAAGAGTTGCAGGCGCAGTTAAATTGCAGCAAACCGCAATAATTAAAAGGCAATGGAAAACTCGTCTGCACGCGCCCACTAAAATGCGAATCTCCACTCCTGACGCGTTTATTCTAGAACAGTATTTGTGTAGCGAAAACCTCCTATTCATTGCATATTTAGGACTGACTCAATTTGACTAGTTACTATATCGAATGTATTCCAAAAGTTACAACGGTTGAGTTTGTGTATCAAAACAACTTCAGGTTTGTCCAGCATTTTAGGGAACTACGAGGCTTGCGTTGAGTCCAGCACAATGAAGCAACGAGGACTGGGAAAAATGAATAACAACGAATTACACGTGGTGCCAACAGTTGAAGGTTGGGAAATATCGCCAGAACAGACAACAGGTGAAGAAATTTTTGATACGCAGACAGACGCTGTAGTTGCTGCAGAACAAGTTGCGAAAATGGAAAAGATGGATGTCGTAATTCATGCAGATGACGGCACAATTCAAGAAACATGTCATTTTGAAGACCTGGAACCGAAAGAACAGGACATTGCCTAATTTTTGAAAAACTAGGTTTTTCGTAAGTTCTTGGAACGAGCACCGCGCAGGCGGTGCTTTTTTGTGCGAAGTTGACTTCGCTCAGGATGCTGGTTTGACGGTTTTTTTGAAGAAACTATAAGTCTGGGCGTTGAGGACTTCAGTTTTTGTCACGCCCGCTCGGCGCGCCATATGAATACCGAAAGTTAGATTCAGCATGTCTGACATCGTGTGTTCATCTGTCGATATGACAAATTTGAAGCCTCTCTTTCTTGCAGCTTTTATCCATAGTGGCTGTAAATCCAATCTATAGGGGTCACCACTGATTTCAATTGCGATGTTCGCATCCTGCACAGCATCAAAGATTTTCTCAATGTCGCATGGAATAGGATCACGTCGAAGCACCAGTCTCCCGAGTGGATGTCCCCATATTTTAAAGAGTGGATTTTTAAGTCCGCGCAGAAGTCGCTTCGTCATTTGTTCTTCATTTTGACGATAACGATTGTGAATGCTAGCAATAATTACATCAAACTTTTCAAGAATTTCGTCCGGGTAATCTAACTGCCCGTCAGCTAAAATATCGCACTCCGTGCCCTTCAGGATGCGCACATTGACTTTTTCTTGAACTTCATCAATCTCTTCCCATTGCTGCTTTAATCTGTCAATGGTGAGCCCGCCAGCATAGTGTGCTGTCGGAGAATGGTCTGTCATTGTGATGTATTTCATCCCTAATTTGTCAGCAGCGCGCGCCATCTGCTCGATGGAGTGGCGACCATCAGAGAAAGTGCTGTGGCAGTGAGTCATGCCTTTGATATCACCAATGTCGATGAGGTTGGAAAAATCATCTTCCTTTGCTTGCTCAATTTCACCTGCATCTTCGCGCATCTCCGGCGGCACCAGTGCAATGCCAAGTGCATCGTACACTTGTGATTCTGTGACTACGATTATGGGATGCTTTCTGGTAAATGTGTTCGATGTCAACTTGAAATGTTTTGCTTTCGCTAATTTCTGCAAGTGTTGAAAGTGCTCTTTGCCGGTGGTTTCCATTAATTTTAGTGTTGGATTCTCCGCGAAAAATATTTCAACAGTGACACCACTGGAAAGCAATACTTTTATGCGATCGCTTGACTCATCCTCGACCTTTTGCACTAACGGATATTTCTTGAGCCGTGCAGTAATTTTCTTGCTGTCTTTCGCGCTGACAACAAATTGAATAGACTCGATTGTTTCGTACCACTTCCGTAATTCGCCAGTGACCAATACTTCTGAATCTTTGGACGCTGGCTTCAGAAATAACTGAATTTCATCCGCTAATTCCAGTGCGTCAACAAGCAGCATTGAAGTTGATCGATTTTTATATCTCTCGATAGCTCCTAAAAGCGCACGTTCAGTGCGAGCAGTGAAGCCTTTCACCGTGCGAACGACTTGCGTCTTGCAGGCTTTTTCAAGTTCTTCAAGTGATTTGATCCCTAACTCTGAGTCAAGTAATTTTATTCGCTGCAAACTCATGCCGGGCAAGTTAGATAATTCGATGACGCCTTCCGGCAACTCTTCTTTCAGGTTGTGGAGTAATTTTGAACTCCCAGACGAGTAAATCTCTTTGATTGTGTTGGCCAAAGATTTCCCAATTCCCGGCACGTCTGTGAGGCGGTCCTCTTTGATGAGCCCACCAATATCCATCTGTAGACTCTCAATCGCTTGAGCGCCTTTGATATACGCCCGTGCTTTGAACGGATTGTCTCCCTTTGCCGAAAGCAAAAGACCGGTCTCTCGCAAGTAATTCGCGATATCTAAATTGTCCGACATTCAAATTCCTCGGATTTCATCTTACTGATGATACGACTGGCAACGCCTTCTCAAGTTCCTTTTCGGAGGTTTAGACCCTATCTAGCTGAAAAATGAAGAAGGTGAGAGAATACACGGTCATTTAGCGCCACTCGACTATAATTTTTGATGCGGCGTCACGAATCGTGTCGTCGACACTAATGGACGAGCAGGCTGAAAAGCAAAATGCTGCAGAGTTTTTGCCAAATTAAAAGAGTGTTGTGAAAGAAAAGAAACTAAAAACTGCGAATGAAATTGAGCTGGTTGATAGCAGCTCCGCGGAAAGCGCTGACAAAATCCAGAGCCCGAGAGATGCTAATTTTGAGAGTCAGCCTTTTGATAATACTCTTGAAAGCAATCAAGCTGGAGATGAAACGTCTCTAGCGCAAGAAAGCCCCAAAGAGATGGCAAGTTTTATAAAGGCGAATCGCACTGCGCCGCAAGAAGATAATCTTGTAGGCAAGATTATTGGCGGGCACTATGAGATTCTTGCTTTTATAGGACAGGGAGGAATGAGCCGCGTCTACAAAGCAAAACATCTTCTTCTTAAACGCTACGTCGCCATAAAGCTCTTGGCTTTCGACCGTCAGTTTGATAGCAGATCGCTTGCACGATTTCAAAAGGAAGCTGAAGCAGCAATCGAATTGCAGCATTTGAATATTTGTTCTACTAGAGAATTTGGCGTAAATGAAGAAGGAAGTCCCTTCCTCGTGATGGATTATTTAGAGGGCACTAGCCTGGCTGATATTCTCTCGAATGAGACACATCTCCCGCAGCAGAGAGCGCTGGATATAATGGAGGGTATTTGCGCCGGACTCGAACATGCTCACGCAGCGGGAGTGATACACCGAGACATTAAGCCAGCGAATATCATTCTGGCGAAAGATAAATCCGGTAGCGAAGCCGTGAAGATTGTAGATTTCGGCATTGCCAAACTTATTCGCGAGGATGAATCAGGTCCAGATCTCACGCAGACTGGCGAAGTGTTCGGCACTCCGAAGTACATGAGTCCAGAGCAATGTCTTGGAAAAAAGGTCGATCAGCGTGCTGATATTTATGCACTCGGATGCATCTTTTATGAGATGCTATCAGGGTTTCCACCCTTTTGTAATGACAGTTCGATCCAGATTCTCTTTGCGCACGTCAATGACGAACCCGCTTCGCTCAAGCCGAGTTGTGGCAAGCAGGTCCAAGCAGTTCTTGACCGTTGCCTCAAAAAAGATGCGTCACAGCGATACCTAAATGTGTCTTAGCTGCTGGCAGATTTACAGGCGATCAGAGGCGGTAGCTCAATTGTCTTTGCGCGTCCAAGACGTGCTCAACCGAGAAGCATTATCGCCATTGGAATTCTGTTTGTTCTTGTTTGTTTCTTCACGCAAACCATATTTAATATGAGTCAAGAGCGTCGTTCATGGGCTGAACAGAAGAAAAGATGGACTGAAATACACGAACAAGTGGTCGTCTATAAGGTGCAAAACCCTCCTGCTGCAGAGCGATTGCTCGAAAAGAGCTTAGAGATTGCAAAAGAAATCCGAAGTGAATCCCTTATCGCTTTAACATTGCAAGAATTATCTGATATCGAAAGTGCTCAAGGTAAGACAATCGAAGCAGCTGAACACAAAAAAGCCCTCGAAAACAGGAGCAAAGTTGGCGATATGACCAAATTTGCCATTCAAATTGGGTCTCTCCTAATTTGTGTAGGAATTGTACTGTTCTTATTGATATATCTTGTTTTCAGCAAAGAAACACTAAACTCTTTTCAAAAAATCCTTAGTAAAAAGAACTGAATTCTGCGGTATTGCGTATTTCCCGCAAGTTTCAGTAACAACTTAGGCACACTCCATCGTGATAATGACGAGCATGAACACATGCTTTTCATTTGCCGTAGGAGAATCTCTATGACAGTTCTTAAATCCGAATCCGACAACTCGTCTGCTTTCAATCGTGAAGTAGAACTCTTTTCCAGCCTTAAAGACAATCTGTGGAATGAGGTAACGGATTATCTCACTAATAATAAAGCTGCTGTTGCTACTGAAGCAGTCATTGCAGCCGGAATGGGTTTAGGAATTGCTGCAATGTCGAAAAATCCTGCGGTGTTTGGTGCCAAACTGGCACCAGTAATTAAAAGCGGTTTGCCGATAGTCGGGAAAGTAGGTATTGGTATTGCAGCGACTGACTGGGCATTTAAAGTGGGTGCACCTGCATATGATGTTTGGCAAGATCCTGATTCGCTGGAAAAAAATAAAGGTGTTCTTGGAAAGAATGTTGGCGGCGGCTTAGTGGATTACACAGTTGGCGGAGTGGCTGGCATCGCGGGTGGTGTTGCTGGTTGGAAATTTACGAAAGATTTTGTGCCAAATGCACCAGAGTTTGATTTAAAGCCTTCACTTTCACTGAATGAAACACCGCGTAATATCGCAAATATTGAGAGATTCACGACTGCCAAAGAAGGTGAGGTAAAACCAGACGTGGTAAGACTCTACGAGAAATCATTCCCGAAAGAAGAACGTCAGCCCACAGAGGAAGTTGCTGCACTCGTGAAAGACGGACGCATTATGGTGCACACCACCCGCGCAGAAGACGGCAAACTTGAAGCATTCTCGTTCGTATCGCATCATGATGAAGGTGCCACCAAATTCGCTGGTCTCGATTTCGTTGCGACCGAAGAAGCAAGCCGATCGTCGGGGGTAGGGTCACTTCACCTGAAACGATTAAATGAGTCAATCAAAACCGATCATCCTGACTATGTTGCGATGACTCTCGAGATGGAGCATCCGATGGAGGCTGGTCTGGCAGCCGATGAATTAGCCACTCGATTGAGACGAGCGAAATTCTACGATCGACTTGATGCACCAAATACAAATATCAAATACAATATTATCGACTTCGAAGATCCCAGCTACCGTGGAATGGCTCAACATCGCGCGTTCGTTTACAAGCCACAGGAATTCAACGCAGTTAAAGCAGCCCATACTTTCATGACCGATGAGGGTGGCTACCAGCTAGGCAAATTGGATGTTGCAACTAAAGAATTCAATTTAAACAACGGATACTGGGAGCCTCTGCCTTTCCGCAACTTGAGTGCTGTGACACCAGCGTACGTATCTCAGTTTTTTCAACAACGATAAGGAACAGGCGAAATGATTAATGGCAGGGAATAATATGAATTGAAACCCTGCCTTTTAATCTGGGCGACGTCTGGATGACAGATACTACAGAAAGACCTGGTATTTTGCCCACCGCCAGGGTTTTGAGCCAACACCGTAAGCTAAGCCAATTGGTTTTGAGCGCTCATTGGCTC